>JAISEW010000071.1 GCA_031263945.1 Gracilibacteraceae bacterium
GCGCCGAGAACCAGGGCCAGAACTGCCTCCGTGGTCATAAGCCCCTGGGCCGCCAGGGAGATCACCACGGCCAGAAAAGCGGAACTGCCTTGCAGCAGGGCGGCGAGGACACAGCCCGCCAGAATGCCAAGCAAAGGAACGGCGCCCAGGCGCTCCAGCGCGGACAGCACAGCCGGAACTTCTTTCAGCGGCGCGAAACTGCCGTTCATATAAGCGATACCGATGAAAATGCAGCCAAAACCCAGAAAAGCCTGACCGAAACGCTTGGCGCGCGGAGTGCCGATGAAACTCCAGGCCAAAGCCCCGATAAAAACGGCGGCCATGGCTGCGGGCTGGATGGGAAAGGAGATGACCTGCAGGAGGATATAGGAGCCAAGCGACGAACTGAGCGTCACGTTCAAGCCCTGAGAAAGCGTCAGAAAACCGGCGTTGACAAATTCCACGATCATGACCGTCGAGGCGGCGCCGCTTTGCAAAGCCACGGTGAGCGCCACACCGAAAAAAGCCGCGCGCACGGTCGTGCGGGTAAAAGCGCGCAGGAGAGATTCCAGCTTGCCGGCCGCCAGTTCCTGCAAAGCGTTGGTTAAGCGGTTCATGCCATAAAAAAAGAGTCCCAGTCCCCCGAGCAGCTGGAGGGCCATCCCCGCGGTTTGGATCAGAACCCCCTCCTTTTGGGATTTTCTAGGAGTTTCTAAGAAATTACAAAATTTACCAACTTGCCCGGTACGGTGATGATCTTGCGCACGGTCATTCCCCGCGTGTATTTTTCCGCCCGCGCCGCGGCCAGCGCTTCCGTCTCCTCGCGCCCGGCCCCGGCCGGCGCTTCGAGACGGTCTTTTACTTTACCGTTCACCTGAATAACTATCGTGACCGTGTCCGAGCGCAGCGCCGTCTCCTCCGCCAGCGGCCAGGCTTCGGCGTGGATGCTGCCTGAATGCCCGAGCGCCTGCCACAGTTCTTCCGTGATATGAGGCGCGAAAGGCGCCAGGAGCAGCAGGGCGCTTTCCAGCCCTTCCCGCGCCACGGCCGCGTTCGTTTCCGGTTCCTCCTTGTACAGATAAAGCGCGTTCACGAGTTCCATCACCGCGCTGATCGCCGTGTTGAAATTAAAACGCGCGCCCAGATCCCGCGTCACCTTTTGGCGGGTCGCGTGCGTCTGACGGCGCATCGCGGCCGCCCGCGCGTCAGTCGCCGCGGCCGGATCGCCGGTCGCCGGCTGCCGGGCGTATTCCGCCGCCAGACGCCAGATACGCTGCAAAAAACGATAACAGCCTTCTACGCCTTTATCGCTCCATTCCAGGTCGCGTTCCGGCGGCGCGGCGAACATGATAAAGAGACGGGCCGTGTCCGCGCCGTATTTACCGATGATTTCCTCCGGGCTGACGATATTGCCTTTGGTCTTGGACATTTTCGCTCCGTCCATACAGACCATGCCTTGGGTGAGCAGATTTTGGAACGGTTCCTCCGCCGCCGTACAGCCGAAATCATGCAGTCCTTTGGTCAGAAAGCGCGCGTATAAAAGGTGGAGTATGGCGTGTTCCACCCCGCCGACATACTGATCCACATTCATCCAATAATCCGTTTTCGCCCGCTCGAACGCCGCCGCCGTGTTGTGCGGATCGCAATAGCGCAAAAAATACCAGGAGGAACACACAAACGTATCCATGGTATCCGTTTCCCGTCGGGCCGGGCCGCCGCAGACAGGGCAGACCGTCCGGATAAAACTCTCGGAGCCGGCGAGAGGATTTTCCCCCGGACGGAAAACAACGTCGGCGGGCAAAAGCACCGGCAGATCGTTTTCCGCCACCGGCTGCACGCCGCATTGGTCGCAGTAGACCATCGGGATCGGCGCGCCCCAGTAACGCTGGCGGGAAATGAGCCAATCGCGCAGGCGGTAATTTATTTTACGCTCGCCGAGATGGCGGGCGGCCAATTCGTTTGCCATTTTATCCCAGGCGGTTTCGCTGGGCAAACCGTCAAACTCCGCCGAATTGACCATGACGCCCTCTCCGGTATAGGCGGAAGTCATCGGCTCGTCCCTCACCTCGATCGGCAGATCCGGGGCGAGAATGACCCGGCGGATCGGCAGACCGTATTTGCCGGCAAAGTCAAAATCGCGCTCGTCGTGGGCCGGTACGCCCATGACCGCACCCGTGCCGTATTCCGGCAGGACATAGTTGGCGATCCAGAGCGGCAGCCGTTCCCCGTTCAAGGGATTCCGGCACCAGGCGCCGATGAACATGCCTTCCTTTTCCGTTTCCGCGCTCGTGCGCGTTATCTCATTCAGATGTTTCAGTTTATTGATAAAAGCCAGGGCCGGCTGCTCGAACTCCGTACCGCGCGCGAGGGAGAGGACCAGCGGGTGTTCCGGAGCCAGCACGACATAACTCGCGCCGTACAGCGTGTCCACGCGTGTCGTATAGACTTTGACCGTGTCCGCGCGGCCTTCGACGGGGAACAGAGCCTCCACGCCTTCTGAGCGGCCGATCCAGTTGCGCTGCATGATTTTCACTTTTTCCGGCCAGCCCGGCAGATCGTCCAGATCGTTTAACAGCCGCTCCGCGTAATCCGTGATCTTAAAAAACCATTGTTCCAGATCTTTTTTGGTCACAGTCGTCTCGCAGCGCTCGCAGGCGCCGTCGATCACCTGTTCGTTGGCCAGCACCGTGGCGCAGGAAGGGCACCAGTTGACAGCCGCTTTTTTCTTGTAGACCAGCCCGTGCCGGTAAAACTGGAGGAAGATCCACTGCGTCCAGCGGTAATAATCCGGCAGGCAAGTAGTCACTTCTCTCTCCCAGTCGTAGGAGATCCCTATCTCCTGCAGCTGCCGCCGCATCCGGGCGATATTTTGCCGCGTCCAATCCGCGGGCGGCGTCTGATTTTTGATAGCGGCGTTTTCCGCCGGCAGACCGAATGAATCCCAGCCGATGGGGTGCAGGACATTATAGCCCCGCATCCTCTGGAAACGGGCGATCACGTCCGCAATGGAATAATTGCGCACATGACCCATATGCAGATCGCCGGACGGATAAGGGAACATGGCCAAGGCGTAATATTTAGGCAGAGCGGAGTCGTCCTCGGCGCGGCCGGCACCGTTTTCCCGCCATATTTCCCGCCATTTTCGCTCTATCGCCCGGAATTCATATTTTTCCCAATTCATTGCCGCCCTCCGCCAATAACGTCAGCGTCTCCCCACAACCGCTCCAGGCTGTAAAAGGAACGTTCTTCCTCCAGCATGATGTGAAACACGATATCGCCGTAATCCATAAGTATCCAGCGCGCCGACTCCCGGCCCTCGACGCGCAGGAGGCTGAGTCCCAGCGCCGGCGCCTTTTCCGCCAGATGATCGGCGATCGCCCTTAACTGCGCGGCCGAACCGCCCGTGGTCAGCACGAAATAATCCGTGACGACAGACAGGTCCCGCAAATCAAGGGCCAAAGTGTCCCTCCCCCGTTTATCCGCGATCCAAGCGGCGATCATGTCAAATGTTTCGTTCGTCAGCGTCAATGCCAAGCCTCCTTCGCAAATCGGCGCGCGCCGCCAAAGTCAGGGAGTGGATCGGTTTGCCTTCCGCCTGCAGGCGCTTTATGGTCGAATCCATACAGGCCAAAGTTCCCTCCGCCAGATCATCATACAGCTTCCGGCGCAAAATGTCCAGCCCAAAAAAATCCCGGCCTTCTTCCGTGAGGTCGGCGCTGTATATGATCATTTCCAGCGGTCCCATGCCCGGCCGCCCCAAAGTATGGTTTTCCACGGCCGCGGCGATTTCCGGCGGCAGTTCCGCGTATTCCCGCCGCAGCCAGGCCGCGGTCAGGCGCCCGTGCAGGGTCTGGGGCATTTCTTCGTCTTCCGGCCCCCTTAGGAGTCCTTGCGCCCGGGCCATCGCTATTTGCTCCGCGAAAGGCGTTCCTTTCATCATGTCGTGGAGCAAGGCGGCCGCTTCCGCCTCGTTTGCGCCGGCGCCGTGCCGCGCGGCCAGCGCCAGCGCCGCCCGCGCCACGCCTTGCGTATGCCGCAGGCGCGCGCCGTCCTGCCGCCGCGCCGCCAGGGCGCGGAAAAATTCTATTTGCTCTTTTGTCACAGGCTGCGGCATGTTTTCATCGGGCCGATCAGGCGGCGCTTATTATTTTGTCGGCGATAGCCTGAAAAGCCGCGGAATGATATTCGTCGATGCGTCCGGCGTCGGCGGCGGCGGTCAGCGCCGGGTCGAGCGGCAAAGCCCCCAGGAAGGGGATGCCTTCCCGCGCGGCTTCTTCTTCTCCTCGCGGCCGGCCGAATAATTGTAAATTTTTACCGCAATCCGGGCATTCCAGCCAGGCCATATTTTCGATCAAACCGTAATTTTTCAGTTTATAAAGGTTCAGCATGTGGATCGATTTGCGCACGATCATGCCGGCCAACTGCTGCGGGCTGGTCACGGTGACGACGCCGCTGACCGGGATGCTTTGAAAAACGGATATTTGCACGTCCCCGGTACCCGGCGGCAGATCGATCAACAGATAATCCAGTTCGCCCCAAAACACTTCCGTCCAAAACTGGCCGACCAACTGGCTGACCATAGGCCCGCGCCACACCACCGGCGTGTCGTCCGTCGGCACCATGAGGTTCAGGGACATCACTTTCAGCCCGCCGGCGGTCCGCGGGGGCAGCAGCCCGTTTTCGCCGCCCTCCACCATTTCGGTCATGCCGAACAGGCGGGGGATACTCGGTCCTGTGATATCAGCGTCAAGGATGCCCACGCGGAATCCTTTGTCCTGCAGGGCCACGGCCAGCAAAGCCGTCACCGATGATTTACCCACGCCGCCTTTGCCGCTCATCACGGCTATCAGATTCTTCACGGCGCTGGCTTTCTGCGCCGCCGTAAGTTCCGGCGCGGACGGACAGCTTCCGCCGCAGTCACTCACTGAGGAGCAGCCGTTACATTGTTCGTTTGCCATTTTTTTCCTCCGAATATTTAATGGATCTATATGCGTTAAAAAACGAGCAGTTCCCGGGGAAAGGCGTGCAGGACCCTGCGACCGGCCGGCGTCATCGCCACCAGATTTTCTATCCGCACCCCGAAACGCCCGGGCAGATATATCCCCGGCTCCACCGAAAAAACCAGACCGGGCGTAAGCGGCGTTTTTTCCCCGGCCACGACCGAAGCGCCCTCGTGGACATCCAGGCCGATGCCATGGCCTGTGCGGTGGTTAAAAGCGTCGCCATAGCCCAGATCCTTGATGTAATTCCGGGCCGCAATGTCAATATCTTCCAATTTATTGCCGGCCTGAACCGCTTCTTCCGCGGCCAGATGCGCTCCCAGCACCGCGGCGTAAACCGCGCGGAATTCATCGCTCGGCGGCCCGAAATGCACTGTCCGCGTCATATCGGTGTAATAACCCTCATAAGCGCCGACAAAATCCACCAGCAAACAGCTGTCGTCCGCGATCAGCGCGCTCCCGGTCTTATAGTGCGGCACCGCGGCGCCCGCGCCGACAGCGGCGTGGATATCCGCGCGCTCCAGTCCGCGGAGACGCATTTCCCGCGCCAGACATTCGGCCAAATCGCTTTCCGTCCGGCCGAGCCATTCCCGCCCCGCGCCCAGAGCGGCGCGCAGAGCCTCGTCCGCGGCCCGGCTTCCCGCGGCGATAGCCGCCAGTTCTTCTTCGTCTTTATATTGGCGCAGCGGCCGGGTCAAAAAACCGGCCGGCTGAAGATCCGCCCGCAGGGCGGCACCGATGTTCAAGGCGAAAACACTGGGCATCGCGTCGGCCACCGCCGCGCGCCCGGCCGGCAGACCGCGGCGCCTGATTTCCGCCGCTAAAATATCATAGGGGTTTTCCCCGTCGCGCCAAAACACAAACGAGGGAACAGGCAGATCTTTGACCTGTTCGCGATAGAGTTCATTGGCGATGAAAAAAGGCTCGCCCGGCGGCGCCAGGGCCAGCGCCAGTAAGCGCTCGTCGCCGGGGAGATCGCAGCCGGTCAGATAAGCCAGATCGGAGCCGGGACTGAGCAGAGAGATGTCGACGCCGGCCGCTGCCATAGCGCCCTCCACTTTCGCCTGACGGCGACTATAAGTTTCAAAATTCATCTGTTTTTCCTATCTTTCCGCATCGGTGTTTCCGCCGCTCATGGCGTTATAACACCCAATTCACGCAAAAAGTTTAAGTTTTCTTCTGTCAGGGCGATGCTTTCCATCCGGGTTTCGTTCGCCGTGAGCAAGAGGTCGTATATGCCGCGCACAGAGGCGATGTAGTCTTCGGGCGACATCACCCCGCCCTCGACCATGCTCCGGTAATACCCGGCGATAAGCGTAAATTGCTGCGACCAGACGGCGGGATCCGCCTTGCGGTAGTCCAGTATCTGCCGCGACATTTCAAACGCTTTGCGGGGATCGCCCACCATGAAATAATACTCGGTCAGCCGCCCCTGGATGGTGTTGGATTTGGCCCGGGCCAAGCGTTCGGCGTATTTATTCGCCTGCTCGATCAGCTGCGAATTTTGCGTCGGCGGCGCGTTGGTCACAAAAGAGAGAAGATAATCGTTTTTTTCAAAAACATCCAGCCGCGAAGCCAAAGTCATATCGCTGAAGAATTTGGTCTGATTCTGCTCATTATACTGTTTATCCTGGGCGGAGGCCATTATCGTCCGGCCGGCAAGATTTCCCAGCAGCAAAACAAGAAAAACGCAGGCGAACACGCCCAGAGCCCAGCGCATGAGGCGCGAATACGGCGAAACGACGACCAAAGCGGGTTTGCGCGCCGAGCGGCGCGCCGGCTTGCTTTCAGGCGCCGGCAGGGCGGCCGGCAAGTCGCAATGCAAAGTTATCAGGGCGAAGAGGATGAAAGCGTACGGCAGGAAGGCGCCCGCCGACATGACCACTTCCACGGCGCTGTGCGTCACTATCATCACAAAACAGGCGGCAAGCATGGCGGCAAAAGCGGTCCGTCCTCCGGCGCGCAAAGAGCGCCACAAAGCGCGGACGGCGCAGAGCAGAAAAACGGCATAAGGCGCGAATCCCAATAACCCTAATTCTGCCAATATTTGAACATAATGGTTATGCGCGTATTTGGTCGTGTAATAGAAATTCTGGACGCTGAAAATAGCGTTCTCGAACCCCCCGAGTCCCAAACCGATCAACGGGCTGCGGGCAAAGAGCTTCATGCCGTCATAAAAGAAGACGAAGCGCTGGATCGCGTTCTGGTTAGCCAGCAGGCCCTGCATCCGGTTGGCGATGGAGGCGGGGAGCAGCGTGTAGCGCAGTTTCAGAGCGTGACCTTCGTACCCGGCCGCCGTCAATTCCGTATCGGCCGCCGCCTGAAAATCAAACCAGACGACGCTGCTGTTCTCCGGCACGGTAAAACGAACGCCGTCTTCGGCCGGCCCGGCGTACAGCGTCGTTTGTTTATGCATCATGACTTCTTCCATGTTTTGCGCCTCAACGGTCACATTCAGCGGCGTCGAGGCCGTGACGCTCAATGTATGTTCGCCCGGGGCGGGATAAGCGGCCCGGCGCAAAGTTTCGCCCGCGGCCAGTTGGGCGGGGCCGGAAAGGCTGGCCGCCAGAAAAGCGGTGATGAGCAGCACCGCGACTATAGCGCCGCCGGCCGCTAAAGCCGCGCGCGAATTTTCACTCAAAAAAACGGAAAGCGGCTCGCCGATAAAGCGGTCCAAAACGATCAGCGCGGCGCAGTTGATCACGCAGCCCAAAATGGGGATCCAGGCGGTCAGGCCGGCGGAGCCGAGGAAATCGAAGGAAAAATACATGACGATCAGGCCGATGAATAAGGTTTCCAGCATCAGCACAAAGAAACGGGCTCTTTCGGCGGGAGCGGCCGTGATCAGCATGACTATGGCGGCGACTGCCAGGCACAGCGTCGCCCCCATGCTGAAAGTGAACAGGAAAGCGAGAGCCGTCACAGCCAGGAAAACCGTTTGCAGGTATTTTTCCCGCCGCGCCGCGGCAGTGGCCGTCAGATATACCGACAGCAAGAGGCCAAGCCCGGCGACGCCGCCGAAAATGTTCGGCGTGTTGAATATGGAGCTGATACGGGCGCCGGCCAGCACGGAACCGGCGTTCGCGTAGGCCGGAGTGACGAGACCGAGTACATAGCGAAAAATTTTTGTGCAAAACCCGGCGGAAGCGGCGTCAATGCTGATAAGGCTGAAAACGGCGGCGACGGCGGCCAAAACCGTGCAAAGCCGGCGAACATTAGGCGTTCCCGGCGTAAAAAAGCGCAGGACCAGAGTATATAAGACAAAAGCCACGAACAGCTTCGCGAATTCCGAGACGGCAAATTTGCCCGCTACCGCGTATAAAGTGGATACGCCGCCAATCAGCACATAAAGCGTCAAAGACAAAGCCGTCGGCGACAGGAAACGGCCAAACTTCTCAGTCACGGACATCAGGCAAATAAATAGCAACACCAGACATGCGGCGATGGCCATCGCCTTCTCTACCGCCGAATCGAAAGCGCCGATGAGAGCGACGGCGAAAAAAAACAGGACGCCCGCGCCCAGACACAAGAGCGCCTGGGTCCGAGCGGACAGACCGGCTTTGGGCGGCGGTTCCGGCGGTTTATTTTTAACGGATTTTTTGCTCACAGAAAAAATCATCTCCCGGTTTAGGCTGCTGCGTCAGTATATCATATATTATTTACTGTGTAAACAGCGGCGCGGATTCAAACCCGCCTGCAAACAATCAATCCGCGGGTTCAAAAGACGCGACTGCGTAACCGACGCCGAAAGGGCCTTCGTAGGAAAGCAACTCCGAGGTGAAATTCAGACCGTCCAGCACGCCGGCCAGGACCTGCAGCGGACGGAGACCACATTCAGCCGCCTCGGCGCATAAGCCTTCATCCGGGTCAAGAAAATTTTCCACCGCGCCCGTCCGGATATTCTCCGCCGCCCAGGCGTCAAACCGGGGGCCGGACGGATGGAAGCCATACGGGCCGGAAGCGAGCAGTCTGTGCGAAAGATCGCCGCTGGCGATGAACACGGCGCGGCGATCCAGTTTTACCGCCGTATCGCTGACGAGCCGCCCCAGCGCGTGATGGGCTGAGGGCGGCAAGGCGGAGATGCCGACGCGCACGAGCTTATAGGCGCGGTAAACCGCATTGAGGAAATACAGGGGGATGAGAACGCCATGGTCGAGTTCCGGATCCGTCTCCCCTTCGAGGCCGGCCGGCAAAGACGCTGCCGCCGCTGCCAGAGCGCCGGCAAAATCCTCGTCATACGCGGCTCGCGCCGCGACTCCCGCCGCGCCGAAACGGGCAAAATCACCCCTGGCGCCGGCGCCGGGCGAAATATGGATATAATCCCGGTAACAGGCGGCGTGCGGGGAAACCACGATCACGGTTTCCGGCGCCAGCCGGCTGACCGCCTGAGCCACGCTGCGATAGGCGTCGATTGTTTTTTGGATGACTCTTTCCTCGCCGCGCCCCACTTCCGGCACGATGAGGGGAGGATGCGGCACGGCAAAAGCGGCTAGTACGCTCATGCTGTTACTCCTTTTGGGCAGTCCCCTTTTCGCCTATTTTAGGCTCCGTACCGGCCCGCAGGCGCTCAATATTGGCCCGATGCCGCCCGACGAGCAAAGCCACGCCCGCCAGGCCGAAAACCAGAAGCGGCGGCGGTTCCCGGAATATGAACATAGCGGCCAGAAGCGTGAAAGCGGCCGTGATGGAGGCGAGAGACACATAACGCCAGACGGCGAGAACGACGCAAAATACCGCCAAGGCCGCGACCGTCTCTTTCGGCATAAGGATGATGACGACGCCAAGACCGGAGGCCGCGCCCTTGCCGCTGGGCTTGAATCCGAAAAACGGGTTAAAACTGTGGGCGAGCAGGGCCAGCATCCCGCCGGCGACGCCGCCCCAGGGGCCGAAAACGTTTAACGTCAGCCAGGCGGCCAAGCCGCCTTTTACTATATCCGCCGCGAAAACGGCCAGTCCCCACCGTTTGCCCAGGACGCGCAAAGCGTTGGTCGCGCCCATGTTGCCGCTGCCGGCCTTGCGCACGTCCGTGCCGGCCGCCCGCCCCGCCAGCCAGGCCGACGGAAAAGCGCCCAGCAGATAAGCGAGCGGAAATACCAAATATTCCCACATCAAGCCGATTCCTCCCTTTGCCGGATGATCATGCGGATCGGCGCGCCCTCAAAACCGAAAGCGCCGCGCAGCCGGTTTTCCAAGTAGCGCTTGTAGGAAAAATGCAGGATGTCCGGATCATTGACGAAGAAAATAAATGTCGGCGGCTGCACGCTTTGCTGGGTCGCGTAAAAAATTTTCAGGCGCTTGCCTTTGTCGCCCGGCGGCGGATTCATATACATCCACTCGCGCAATTCCGCGTTCAGAACGCTGGTCTGCACGCGGCGGCTGTTCTGCTCCGCCACAAATTCCACCAGTTCCATTATCTTATGCACGCGCTGGCCGGTCAGAGCGGAAATGAACTGGGTCGGCGCGTAGTGGAGAAAACCGGTGTCCTCCCGTACTTGCTTCTCCACTTTGCTCAGGGTCTTGCTGTCTTTTTCCACTAAATCCCATTTATTGAGGATGAGAATGATCCCCTTGCCCGCTTCATGAACATAGCCGGCAATGCGTTTATCCTGTTCCGTCACGCCCTCGACGGCGTCCAGCAGCATCAGCGCCACATCGCAGCGGTCAATGGCGCGCAGGGCGCGGATGACGCTGTAGTTTTCCGTCTGAGCGGCGATTTTGTTTTTGCGCCGGATACCGGCCGTATCGATCAAAGTATAATGCCGGTCCTCATAGACAAACGGCGTATCGACCGCGTCCCGCGTCGTGCCGGGTATGTCGCTGACGATCACGCGCTCCGCGCCGAGCAGCTTGTTGACGAGCGACGACTTCCCGACATTGGGCCGCCCGACGACGGCGACGCGCACGATATCCGGATCGCCGTCTTCCGCCCCTCCCGCCGGCAGCGCCGCCATGACCGCGTCCAGCAGATCGCCGGTATTGAGACCGTGGGCGGCGGAGACAGGCAGAGCCGCTCCGACGCCAAGAGCGAGATACTCATGGGCGCCGTTGGTGAAATTTGTAAAACTCTCGACCTTATTCACGACCAGCAGCACCGGTTTGCCGCCGCGCCGCAAAAAACGGGCGATCTGTTCGTCTTCCTCCGTCAGGCCTGATTGCCCGTCAACCAGAAAAAGGGCCAGAGCGGCTTCCGCCGCCGCCACCTCCGCCTGCCGCCGCGTCTGCTCCGCCAGCGGCGCGCCGCTCGCCCTCAGATCGATGCCGCCCGTATCTATCAAAGTGAATGTCCGCCCGCGCCAGTCCCCGTCGCGGTATAACCGATCCCGCGTCACGCCCGGCGTATCTTCCACTATCGCCGTGAAACCGCCGGTCAGACGGTTAAACAGCGTCGATTTGCCCACGTTGGGACGGCCGACTATAGCCACCACCGGTTTTGCCATACAGGATCCCTCCAAGCGCCGGTTTCTCAGTTGAAAACGACTTTTTTCACGCCGTGAACGCCATCCAGGGCGACGAGCGCCCGCGCGACCTCTTTCCCCACGTCCTGCCCGATGGAAAGGATCATGACGCTTACGCTTTTGTCCTCGGTCGCCGCCAGCTGCATGCTGTTGATATTTATACCCTTCTCCCCCAAGGCCAGACCGACTTTGCCCACCATGCCCGGCATATTGTCATGCGGTATCCACAGCAGCCAGCCCTGGGGCTCGACGTCGACGCGGCAGCCGTTGATGCGCACGATCCGGCCTAACGCGCGGCCGAACAGCGTGCCGGCCACTTCGCACGCCGCTTCATCCGTCTTGATTTTGACGGTGATGAGATCGACGAAATTTTCCGTATCGGGACTCTTGAACTCCGTGACGGTGATCCCTCTGGCTTTGGCTACTTCCGGCGCGTTGACAAAATTAACGTCCTCCTGCAGGATGGGATTGAGTATGCCTTTCAGGACGCCGAGCGTCAGCATCTTCGTGTCGACGGCGCTGATCTCGCCGTTATAGCTCACTTCCACGCTTTTGATCCCCCCGCCGGTCAGATGCACGGCCAGCGCCCCCATTTTTTCCACGAGGATCAGGTAAGGACGGATCGTTTCCATCACCGAACGGGAAACAGGCGGGATATTGAGGGAAGTGGCCACCGGTTCCGCCCGCAGAGCCGCCAGCACCCCGCGGGCCACGACGACCGCCACTTCGTTCTCCGCTTCCAGCGTCCGCGCCGCCAGCCGCGGCGTACATATGACCTGTTTCATATTTAAAAAAGGGTGATCGGCTTTGAGCGGCTCCTCTTCAAAACCGTCCAGCGCCGCCCCGGCTACCCGGCCGCTTTGCAGGGCGGCCAGCAGCGCGGTTTCGTCTATCAGACCGCCGCGGGCGCAGTTGATGACGCGGACGCCGGGTTTCATCCTGCCGAAGGCTTCAGCCCCCAGCAAATGGCGTGAATCCTCGCTGAGCGGAATATGCAGCGATATATAATCAGATTGAGCGAAAAGCGATGGCAGATCCGTCAGTTCCGCCCCCATTTCCCGCCCGCGCGCTTTGCTGATAAAAGGATCATGGGCCAGTATTTTCATATGAAAAGAACTGGCGCGTTCAGCCAGACCGGCGCCTACGCGGCCAAAGCCGATGATGCCGAGCGTTTTTTCTCTCAGCTCCGTGCCGAGAATGGATTCGCGCTCCCAGTTCCCGGCCCGCGCCGCCGCGTAAGCGAGCGGGATCTGCCGGCTCAGGGCCAGCAGCATGCCGATCGTGTATTCGATATGAGAAGCGCTGGCGCCCTGAGGCGCGTTCAGCACCATGACGCCGTGGCGCGTGGCGGCCGGGATGTCTATCTGGTCCACTTCCAGACCGGCCCGCCCGATCACTTTCAGGTTGACGCCGGCCGCGACGACTTCTTCGTCTACAACGGTGTCTCCCCGCACGATCAAAGCGTCGTAAGCACCGATAGCGTTTTTCAGTTCGTCACGCCCAATATGAGAATATGTGTCCACCGTTCCGGCCTCTCGCAGGAGAGCCAGACCGGCCGGGGCCACCTTCGCGCTGACTAGGATCTTCAACGGACGCACTCCTTCCGCGTTTAGTTTCTAACATGTAGTATACAACATTAAAGAGAATGCTGTCAAACAAGTCCAATAATTGGTAAGCGTTCACGGCCGCAAGCGTTACAGTTCACACCATCGTCATTGCGAGCGAAGCGAAGCAATCCAGACCCGCATTTACGCCTGGGCTCCCGTCATTCCGGACCCCGTCCGGAATCCAAAACTTTCGGCGCGGCAAACCTTGACGGTCACGATAAAAAATGGTAAGATTATGTCCAGTCACATGCCGAAGTGGCGGAATTGGCAGACGCGTCGGTCTCAAAAACCGATGGGGGAAACCTCGTGCCGGTTCGACCCCGGCCTTCGGCACCAATGCGCAAAGACCTGCTTTCAAGTTGGGAAGCAGGTTTTATTTATTGCCCAAAAAAAACGGACGTTTTTCAAACGTCCGTTTCGCCGCCGCGCATATTTTTCCGCTTGCCGTCTACGCCGCCGGCACCGTTTCAAGAAATACCATATTCAAAGTGCGCCCGGTTTCTCTTTCCTCAACGAACAGGTCCATATCTCCCGCCGCCAAGATCTCTTGCAGTTTGTTTTCCGCGTCTTCACGCGCGGTATAAAGACCCGCCTCCAGGTAATAACCTGATTCCGCGTCGCCCCGCACCGTCAGCGGCTCGTTTTCCAGCCGCGTTTTCCATTCGCTCAAAGCGTCTTCGGTCTCGTAAGAGTTGGTGCGCAGCACATATATTTTTTCTTTCTCAGGCTTTTTAAAACTCATAACCACTTCATCCGAGCCGTCGCCGCCATAAATCTCCAGCCGCACGGGTTCCTTCAGGACGACGGTGATCTGGTTTCCCTGCTCGCCTACCTGGTAAACATTGGAAATATACTCGCTGTCTTTCAATTGCTCCAGCATACTCTGTTCCGCCAGGCCCGCCACGCCGTCTCCCGTCACGGTGAGAGCCGAATCGTCGTCCGTGTAATCCACCTGCCACGAGGCGACTTCCTTGCTGATATCCTTCTCCGGCGTGCGGATGACAATATCTTCCTTAGTATCCTCTTTTGTGATGACGACTTTGCCGCCGGTATCAGCGCCCGGTCCGGCCCCGGCCGGAGGCGCGGCAGTCCTGTCGGGAGCGGCTGGCGGTTCTTCGGTGTTATCCTCCGGCGCCGGCGGCAAAACCTGATCTCCCTCCGGCGGAACCGGGGGCTCGCTTTCCGGCGGAGACGGATCCGCCGGGACGTCCGTATCTGTTTGCGCCGTCCGCGGCGCTTCCGGCGCGGTGAAATTCACGGCGTAATAAATCCCCGTTATCAATACGCAAAACACGGCGGCGGCCATAGCCCAGACCCTCAGCAGCGGTCTCCGGCGCCTTCGTCTTTGTTCCGTCTGCCCGAGCAAGATCGCCTTGCGCAGACGCCGGTCAAGCTCGTCCTCCGGGATGGCGACGGCATGATATTCTATTTTCAGTTGTTCCAGTTCATGCGCGTTCAACGCCGTCCACCTCATCCGCCTTGATCCTCAGTTTTTCCAATGCTCTGTATAAACGTGTCTTAACTGTGCTGACCGGTATCTCCAGCACCGCCGCTATCTCGTCTAAAGATAATTCCTCAAAAAATCGCAGCAGCACCACTTCTTTGTACTTTTCCCCCAAGCTACCCAGCGCCCGGTTCAGATCAGCCCGCTCTTCCCTCGCCTCATACATATCGCGGTCGGGAATGTTCACCAGCACCTCGTCGGCGACCGTCGTCACTTTGCTGTTTTTTTTGACAAAATCCTTCGCGCAGTTCAGCGCGATCCGATAGAACCATGTGCCGAAAAACTCGGGGGTCTTCAGTTTGCTGATCGAAACATACGCTTTATAGACAGCATCCTGGACGATATCAAGCGCGTCCTCCTCGTTGCGGGCATAACCGTAAGCCATTCGGTAAACGCTCTGTTTTTTTTCTTCGACGATCCGGTAAAAGCTCTGCCCGTCTCCGCGCATCGCCCGCAGGACGTCCTCTCTGTCCATTCACCTCTCCTAAACAACGGACGCTTCACAATTGTTTAGTCTATATAATAGACTGATTGCGAGGCCAAATAGTTTCGTAAAACAAGCAACGGATTTGCAAAAATTTTCTCAACAATTTTCTCAACATGGCTGCCGGTCCTTTTTTCCATCAGGCGCCGAAAAAAATCCTCGGCGGCAGCCGCGGCATGAATTGATCAGTGCTTCCCTGGGATCAGTAAAGCGGAAATTCCGCGCAAAGCGATTTTACCAGCGCGGCGGCCTTGGCGAGCAAAGTCTGGTCCCCGCCGGCTTTGAGCGCCAGATCGGCCGCTTCGGCGATCCGCTCCATCTCTTTTTCTTTCATGCCGCGCGTAGTCACGGCCGGCGTGCCTATGCGGACGCCGCTGGTGACAAAAGGTTTTTCCGGGTCGAAAGGTATGGCGTTCTTATTCACGGTGATGCCGACGTCGTCCAGGATTTTTTCCGCTTCCTTGCCGGTCAGGTTTTTGCCGCGCACGTCCACGAGGAGCATATGATTGTCCGTGCCGCCGGACACCAGACGGAATCCGCGGGACAGGAACGCCTGCGCCAGCGCCTGCGCGTTGCGTAAAATCTGCGCCTGATATTCCCGGAACGGCGGCTGGAGCGCCTCGCCGAAAGCCACGGCCTTGGCGGCGATGACGTGCATCAGCGGGCCGCCCTGGATCCCGGGGAAAATAGCCTTGTCTATTTTTCCCGCGAATTCCTCCCGGCAGAGTATCGCGCCGCCGCGCGGCCCGCGCAAAGTTTTATGGGTGGTGGTCGTGACAAAATCGGCGTGCGGCACGGGCGAGGGATGCAGATCCGCGGCGATCAGACCGGCGATGTGGGCCATATCCACCATGAGCATGGCGCCGGTTTCTTTGGCGACGGCGCTTATTCGGGCAAAATCAATGACGCGCGGATAAGCGCTCGCGCCGGCGACGATGAGTTTGGGCTTGACGCGCAGAGCCGTCTCGCGCAGGGCTTCGTAGTCTATAGTCTCCGTTTCCCGGTCCACGCCGTATTCGGCAAAATTAAAATAAGCGCCGGACAGATTGACGGGGCTGCCGTGGGTCAGATGGCCGCCGTGGGCGAGATTCATTCCCAGGACCGTGTCGCCGGGCCGCAGCACGGCGAAATAAACGGCGGTGTTGGCCTGGGCGCCGGAATGAGGCTGCACGTTGACATGCGCGGCCCCGTAGAGTTTTTTCAGGCGCTCGCGGGCCAGATCCTCCACGATGTCCACACATTCGCATCCCCCGTAATAGCGGTGGGCCGGATATCCCTCGGCGTATTTGTTGGTCAGGACGCTGCCCTGAGCCGCCATGACCGCCCGGCTGACAAAATTTTCCGAAGCGATGAGTTCGATCTTGTCGCGCTGGCGGTTTTCCTCAAGCGCGATCGCCCGCGCCACTTCCGGATCCTGGGGCAGCACATATTTTTCGATATAATCCATTTTTCCCTCCCGAGTTATTTTCATTTTTAGACTGTCAATCAAGCTGGCGGACGCGTCTGTCGTGCCGGCCTCCCTCAAAATCCGTACTCAAAAAGACGGCGAGGATGTCGAGCGCGAGTCCCGTTCCCACGACGCGGGCGCCTAAAGCCAGCACCTGCGCGTCATTATGCGCTCTGGCCATTCGGGCCGTGAAACTGTCCGCGCAAAGCGCCGCCCGTATGCCCGGCACTCTGTTGGCGGCGACGGACATGCCGACGCCGGTGCCGCATATGACCACGCCCTTATGCGCCCGGCCGGAAGCCACACATTCCGCGACTGTTTTCCCGTAATAGGGGTAATCCGCCGGCTCCGTGGAGTGGACGCCGCAGTCAGTCACCTGATAGGAGCGCGCGAGCAAATAACGCTTCACTTCCTCCTTCAGGGCGTATCCGCCGTGATCCGCGCCCAGCGCCACCGTTATTTCCTCATTCACGCCACTTCACCCTTTCCAGCAGTGTCTCCAGTTCGCGGAAACAAGCCCGGTACTCGTCCGGGCCGCCGAGCCAGGGATCGGCCACGTCCCGAGGCAGACCGGCCGCGTCGCCGAGCCGCGCCGCCTTGGCCGCCCAGACCGGAAAGCGCGCCCTCAGTATCCGGGCGTGCTCCGCCGTCATAGTCAGCGCCGCGTCCGCCTCACGCAGCATGACCGCGTCCACGGGGCGGGAGCGGTGGCCGGCCAGGCTGAGGCCGTTTTCCGCCGCGACCGCGATCGCCCCCTCGCTTGCCGGCAGCGCCGCCTGAGCCGCCAAACCGGCCGAAGCGAACTCCGCGTCCGGATACATGGAACGGGCCAGCGCTTCAGCTAGCGGGCTGCGGCAGATGTTTCCCGTACAGATGAACAATACTTTCAAGCGCCTTTCCCCCCGCTGCGGCGGCCGGAGTTTTACGCCCGGTCGCAATAATCATACCATTTATAATATTACCCTGTTCCGGGCGGCGCGTCAAGAGCCAGGGTGCATGTCAAGAAAACTGTAACGACTGTAACGAAAACACAGGGAACGGGCGGTTGCCAGCCGCCCGTTCCCTGTGTTCTATGATGAAAGAGTGAACCGCTTTACTTCGCGGCGCCGAAGGCGTAAACTTTGGTTTCCGCTGTGATGCCTCCGAAATCCGTGCCCGCGGGGTCGTTGCCCGGGGTGAGGACGATGGCGGCGCCGCTTCTGGCGGCGAGGGCCGAGCCGGTCAGGGCGTCGACCAACGTGCCGCCGTCCGCGGTATAAATATTCGCGTACTCAAAGGGCAGGGCGTCGCGGATGGCCTTGTTCGTCTCGTAGCGCGTCGCCCCGTAGAGCCGCGTCGCCCCGGGAATGTCACGCACGAGGGCTGGGCCGCCCAGAATATAGACCGGCGCGCCCGTGGCCAGCGTACCCGCGGCCACGCTGACCGTGCCATCCGGATCAGCAATTTGGATCAGATAACCGTGGGCCGCGGCGAAGGAAGCGGCGGAAACAGCGTCCGCCACAGCGTTA
>JAISEW010000118.1 GCA_031263945.1 Gracilibacteraceae bacterium
AATATTTTGGCTAAAAAAATCATTTTCAGCGGGATGCGGCCGACAGGCCCGCTGCACATCGGGCATTTGAGCGTCGTGCAGAATTGGGCGGCCCGGCAGGATGAATACGAATGTTACTATGCCGTGGTGGACTGGCACGCGCTGACGACCGGGTTTGAGGATAAAATACCGCTGGGGGAGCTCGTGCGGGCCATTACGCTCGATTGGCTCAGCGTGGGCCTGGATCCGGAAAAATGCGCCGTTTTTGTCCAGTCCGCCGTGAAGGAGCACGCGGAACTGCATCTGCTGTTTTCCATGTTCACGCCGCTGTCATGGCTGGAGCGTGTGCCGACTTATAAAGACCAGATCCAGCAGCTCGGCCGGGACGGCAAAGATCTGCATATGTACGGTTTTTTGGGCTACCCGCTGCTGCAGGCCGCGGACATCCTGACTTACCGGGCCGAGGCCGTGCCGGTCGGCGAGGATCAGCTGCCCCATATCGAGTTTTGCCGCGAGGTGGCCCGCCGGTTCAACCGCCTTTATGCGCCGGTATTCCCGGAACCGCAGGCGCTCGTCGGTAAAACGCCTCTTTTGCCCGGCACGGACGGCCGTAAAATGAGCAAAAGCTACGGCAATTCCATCGCCATCACCGCCTCCGCGGCGGAAATAGAGGCGCAAACGCGGCAGATGGTCACGGACCCGGCCCGCGTGCGCAAAAGCGATCCCGGCCACCCGGAAGTGTGCGTCGCCCATAAATTCCATCAAATATATTCCGCCGGCCGGATAGCGGAGCTGGAAGAGGATTGCCGCGCCGGGCGCGTCGGCTGCACTGCCTGCAAGAAGGAATTAGCCGCGGCTATCGACGGGGTGCTGGCGCCGTACCGCGACCGCCGCGCTTATTGGGCGGAGGGGGACCGGGTCGGGCAAGTGCTCGCAGCCGGGCAGGCGAGGGCCCGGGCCGCGGCGGCGGAGACGCTGGAAGCCGCGCGGGCGGCGATGGGGCTTAGCTCTTGACAGTCAAATTGAAATATGCTATCATTCACTAGTCAAAATAAATGGGGTATCGCCAAGCGGTAAGGCATCGGACTCTGACTCCGACATCGGTGGTTCGAATCCATCTACCCCAGCCACTTTTTTATGTTTGGGAAATTTTGGATCCTGGGGCGGGCCCGGAATGACGAATTGAAGGGTTGGACACGGAAGGGAGCTGAGACGGGCAAAAATGGCGCGAGCTGAGGAAATCATCCGTCTGAAGGACATTTGCATGGACTATGGAGGAGGACTTATCCTTGACAAGCTGAATCTCTATATCCTGAAAAATGAATTTATCACGCTCCTTGGTCCGAGCGGCTGCGGTAAAACGACAACCCTTCGCATCATCGGCGGCTTTGAACAACAAACCAGTGGGGACATTCTGTTCGAGGGCAAAAGCATCAGTCATTTGCCGCCCTTCGCCCGGAAAGTCAACACTGTTTTTCAACATTACGCCCTTTTTTCCCATATGAACGTATACGAAAACGTGGCCTTCGGCCTGCGCATCAAGAAGCTGCCGGAGACGGAAATAACGCGCAAGGTCGGCGAGGTGCTGGAACTCATGAATCTGCCCGGATTTGAAAAACGGGAGATCGAGTCGCTGAGCGGCGGTCAGCGGCAGCGGGTGGCCATCGCCCGCGCCGTCGTCAACGAGCCGCAGGTCCTCCTGCTGGACGAGCCGCTGGGCGCTCTGGATCTGAAACTGCGCAAGGAAATGCAGATCGAGCTGAAAAATATCCAGAAGGGTCTGGGCATCACCTTTGTTTTTGTCACCCACGACCAGGAGGAGGCGCTGACCATGTCCGACACGATCGTCGTCATGCGGGACGGGCTGGTGCAGCAGATCGGCACGCCCATCGATATATACAACGAACCGAAAAACGAGTTTGTCGCCGGTTTTATCGGCGAGAGCAACATCATGGACGGCGTCATGTACGCGGATTATCACGTCAGTTTCGCTGGCCGGTCGTTCGAGTGCGTGGATAAAGGTTTCACCCCGGATGAAGATATCGACGTCGTCGTCCGCCCGGAGGACATCAAACTCGTGCCCGCCGACAGCGGTATGCTGCGCGGCGTCGTGACTTCCGTCATTTTCAAGGGCGTGCATTACGAGATGATGGTCAAAGTCGGCGAGCGGGAATGGATGCTGCACAACACGCTGATGGAGCCCGTGGGCCGGGAGATCGGCCTGGACATATACCCGGACGATATCCATGTCATGAAAAAGAGAAAAACTTGAGGAAGAAACTGCTCAACGGGCCGTACCTGGCGTGGATGCTGATTTTCGCCATCCTGCCTTTGTTTATCGTCGTCTGGTACGCGCTGACGGCGGAGATCGGCGGGGAAAGGAGTTTTTCCGCCGGCAGCCTCGCGCGCGTTTTCGAGCCTATTTATCTGCGCGTCCTGTGGCGTTCGCTGAAATTAGCCGCGGTCAGCACTTTGCTCTGTTTTTTCTTCGGCTATCCCGTGGCTCTGATCCTGACCAGCCGGCAGTTCAAGCGCCGCACCATTCTCGTCGTGCTGATCGTCCTGCCGATGTGGATGAATTTTCTCGCCCGCACCTACGCTTGGCTGACTCTTTTGGAAAAAAATGGAGTGATAAACTCCGTCCTCTCCTTCCTGCATTTGCCGGCCCTGAGCATCCTGTACACGGACGCGGCCG
Source organism: Gracilibacteraceae bacterium (assembly GCA_031263945.1). Taxonomy (GTDB): domain Bacteria; phylum Bacillota; class Desulfitobacteriia; order Desulfitobacteriales; family Syntrophobotulaceae; genus JAIRRL01. The sequence continues at coordinate 2,675 of JAISEW010000118.1, forward strand.
TCGTCCTCGGCATGGTGTACAATTTCCTGCCCTTCATGATTTTGCCGATTTATTCCGTTTTGTATAAAATAGATCATTCGCTGATCGAAGCGGCGGAAGACCTCGGGGCCACGCCCCTCGTCACCTTCCGGCGGGTCATTTTCCCACAAAGTCTGGCTGGGGCGCTGTCCGGCGTCATCATGGTCTTCATGCCGGCGATGACGACTTTCGTCATACCCCGCCTGCTGGGCGGCGGTCAGTACACGCTGATCGGCAATCTGATCGAGCAGCAGTTTCTCACGACGTACGACTGGGGATTCGGCTCCGCCCTCTCGCTTTTCCTCATGGCGCTGCTGCTCGTCACGGGCGCGCTCCTCATGCGCTCGCGCGGCGACGGGGAGGGCGGGTTATGGTAAGGCGCGTCAGTTCGCGTGTTTATCTCGCGCTCGTTTTTCTGTTCCTCTACGCCCCCATCGCCGTCCTCATGATCTTTTCCTTCAACAGCGCCCGCTCGCGCGGGGTCTGGGGTGGCTTTACCTTGGACTGGTACGCGCAGCTTTTCCGCGACCGCCAGATCATGTCCTCCCTGTACTACACGATCGCTTGCGCCGTGCTGGCTTCGGTTTTCGCCACCGTCCTCGGCACGGTAGCGGCGATCGGGTTGTCCGGGATGCGCGGCCTGCCCAGGGCGCTGACCGCCCAGCTCGTTTATCTGCCGATGATCAACCCCGATATCGTCATGGGTCTTTCCCTCATGCTCCTCTTTATCTCGATCAAGATCCCGCTCGGTTTTCTGTCGATGCTTCTGGCCCATATCACGTTTTGCCTGCCGTTCGTCATCCTCTCCGTCCTGCCGAAACTGAAGCAAACGCAGGCCGAACTCTACGACGCGGCGCTGGATCTGGGGGCCACGCCGCTGGTGGCTTACGGCAAAGTTATAATCCCGCAGATCAGGCCCGGCATCATCACCGGTTTTCTGCTCGCGTTCACCATGTCGATCGACGATTTCGTCGTCAGTTTTTTCACTACCGGCAACGGCGTGACCAATGTGGCGATAACCATATACGCCATGGCCCGGCGGGGGATGAACCCGAAGATCAACGCTCTGCTCACCATCATGTTTGCCGGGGTGATATTCCTGCTCTTCATCGCGAACCGCCGGACGGCGGACGCGAAAACCCGGCGATGAGGAGGTCTCGCGAACTGTCCCCAAAAAAGGAGGAAAATAATTGAAAAAAAATCAGGTTTGCCAAAGATCCGGAGTTTTCCGCGCCCTGCTGCTGGCCGCTCTGCTGGCTGCGGCTCTCCTGCCCCTTTCCGCCTGCGGCGGCGGCAATACCGAGACGGTCATCGTTTACAACTGGGGAGACTATATCGATCAGTCGGTATTGCGGGATTTTGAGCGGGAATACGGCATCCATGTGATCTATGAGGAATTTGACACCAACGAGAGCATGTACGCGAAGATCAAGGCCGGCGGCACGGCTTACGACGTGGCCATCCCCTCGGATTACATGATCAAGCGCATGATCGACGAAGACGGGCTGATAAAGATCAATATGGATAATATACCCAATTACGTCCATATCGAGGACCGTTTTAAAAACCTGTCCTACGACCCGCTGAACGAGTATTCCGTGCCTTTTTTCTGGGGAACGGTCGGCATCCTTTTCAATAAAACGATGGTGGACGAACCGGTGGACAGCTGGGAGATCCTCTGGGACAAAAAATACGCGAAAGAAATTTTTATGCTGGACAGCCAGCGCGATTCCATCGGCATCACGCTGAAACTGCTGGGCTATTCGCTGAACAGCGACGACGCGGACGAGCTGGAGGCGGCCAAAGCGAAACTGATTGAGCAGATGCCGCTCGTGCAGGCTTATGTCGGGGACGAGGTCAAAGATAAAATGATCGCCGGCGAAGGGGCGATGGCGGTCGTCTGGTCCGGGGACGCCCTGAATATGATGCTGGAAAACGAGGATCTGGATTTTGCCCTGCCGCGCGAAGGCACGAATATCTGGACTGACGCCATGGTCATTCCGACTACCAGCCGTAATCCGGAGGCGGCGGAAAAATTCATCAACTACATGTGCGAAACGGAGATCGCCGCCCGCAACTGCGACTACATCAATTATTCCACGCCGCACCGGGAAGTGCTGGCCGCTCTGCCGGAGGAACTCAAGGAGGACATCCGTTTTTACCCGGGGGAAAACGATTTGGCGATGTCTGAATATTTTGAAGATTTATCGGCGATGCTGCCGGTGTACGACCGCATCTGGACGGAAGTGAAAGCGGTATATGAGTAAGGGTGCCCGGCCATGACCGTCACGCAGATCCTGGCGGCGGAGTTTGCCGTCGCGCCCTGGCAGGCGGAAAACCTGACCGCCCTGCTGGACGAGGGAGCGTCACTGCCCTTCATCGCCCGTTACCGCAAAGAGAAGCACGGCTCCCTCGACGATCAGACTTTGCGCAAGATCGCCGACCGGTTGGCGGCGCTCCGGGCGCTGGATAAGCGGCGGGGGGAGGTCCTAAGTTCGCTGGAAACGCTCGGCCTGCTGACGGACGCGCTGAAAACGGCGGTGGCAGCGGCGGCGACCCAGAGTGAGATCGAGGATATTTACCGCCCCTTCCGTCCGAAACGCCGCACCCGCGCCGGCATGGCCAGGGAGAAGGGGCTGGAGGGACTGGCGGATCTGCTGCAGGCGCAGGCAAAAGACGCGCCGGCGCCGGAGACGCTGGCCGCGGCTTATGTGGACGCGGAAAAAGGCGTCGCGGACTGCGGCGAGGCTCTCGCCGGAGCGCGGGACATCATCGCCGAGCGCGTCAGCGACGACCCGGAGCTGCGCCGCCGCCTCCGGGCGCTGCTGCAAAGACGCGGGCGGCTTATTTCCGCCGCCGCGACGGAAGAAGACTCGGTTTACCGGCTCTACTACGCCTTTGACCAGCCGCTGGCCCGGCTCGCTTCCCACCGGGTCCTGGCCATAAACCGCGGGGAAACGGAAGGTTTTCTCAAGGTCAAGGTGATCTGCCCGGAGAGCGAGGCTCTCGCCCTCTGCGAGGGGCTGTACGTCAAGGCGGGGCGGCCCGCGGCGGGCCAGGTGGCGGAAGCGGCGCGGGACGCTTATGGCCGCCTGATCTTTCCCTCTTTGGAGCGGGAGGCGCGGCAGGAGGCGACGGAAAAAGCGACGGCGGCGGCTATCGGCGTGTTCGGCGACAATCTGCGTCAGCTGCTCATGCAGCCGCCGGTGAAGGGAAGGACGGTCCTGGCCCTCGACCCCGGCGTCCGCACCGGCTGCAAGGCGGCGGTGGTGGACGCCGCTTCCCGCGTTTTGGATTTCGGCGTGCTTTACCCGTTGCCGCAGCACGGAAAAGTGCGCGGCTCCCAGCGGCAGATGCTCGGCTGGATCAAAAAATACGGCGTGAACGCCATCGCCATCGGCAATGGCACGGCCTCGCGGGAGACGGAGCGTTTTGTGGCGGAGGCCATCGCCGATCTGGAGGAAAAACCGGGCTATACCGTGGTGAACGAGGCGGGGGCCTCCGTTTATTCCGCCTCGGAGCTGGCGGCGGCGGAGCTGCCGGATCTGGACGTGACGATCCGGGGCGCGGTCTCACTGGCGCGGCGCCTGCAGGATCCGCTGGCGGAGCTGGTAAAAATAGACCCCAAGGCCATCGGCGTCGGCCAGTATCAGCATGATATGCCGGAAAAGGCGCTGGACGAGCGGCTGGGCGGCGTGGTGGAATACTGCGTGAACGCCGTCGGCGTGGATGTGAACACCGCCAGCCCCGCGCTTTTGGCCCGGGTGGCCGGCGTCGGCCCCGCACTGGCCCGAAGCATCGCCCTTTTCCGGGAGGAAAACGGCCCTTTTTCCGACCGGACCAGCCTGAAAAAAGTGAAAAAGCTGGGGCCCAAAGCCTTCGAGCAATGCGCGGGTTTTTTGCGCGTTCCGGGCGGGGAAAACCCGCTGGACGCCAGCGCCGTTCATCCGGAGTCTTACGCCGCCGCGAAAAAACTGCTGAAACTGCTGGGATACGGGAGTTTCGCGCCGGAGCGCCTCGCGGATCTGCGCGAGCGGGCGGAGGCTTACCCTTTGGCCAAACTGTGCGACGAACTGGAGATCGGCGCGCCGACGCTGCGGGATATCATCGGCGAACTGCTGCGTCCCGGGCGCGACCCGCGAGAAGATCTGCCGCCGGCGGTTTTGCGGACGGACGTGCTTTCCTTAGACGACCTCCGGCCCGGGATGGAGCTTTCCGGCACGGTGCGCAACGTCGTGGATTTCGGTGCTTTCGTGGATATCGGCGTCCACCGCGACGGGCTGATCCATATATCGCGGATGGCGCGGCGGCGCCTGGAGCATCCCTCGCAGCTCTTGGGGGTCGGCGACGTGGTGACCGTTTATGTTGTAGAAGTCGATAAGGCGAAAAACCGGATCTCCCTCAGCCTGCTGAAAGACGATTAGCCGCCGAACAAAGGAGGAAGTAATCCGGTGAGGTATACACATGAGAGCTCTTAGTTCGCTTATCCGTTCCGCCGGCGCTGATCGGGAGGAAGACGTCTTCGCTCAGATCAAGCAAATAAAAACTCAGGTTCTGTCTTGCCGGCAGCTTGATGAGTTGTGCCTTGACGA
>JAISEW010000242.1 GCA_031263945.1 Gracilibacteraceae bacterium
GTGTCGATGTGCGGGTTTGCCAAACTGCTGAAAAACGGGGACCTCAGCGACGAGGAAAGGCGGGAATACCTGGATATCATCATCGCCGAGTCGGAGCGGCTCGCCGAGCTTTCCACCAATGTCCTCAATATATCGAAGTATGAAAACATTTTGATCATCCCCGATAAAACCTTGTTCCGGCTGGATGAGCAGATCCGGCGGGTCATTTTGCTGATGGAGCCGAAATGGTCGCGAAAAGAGCTTTCCGTCAATGTGGAAATGGAGGAGATCGCCTATAACGGGAACGAGGATTTTACCCAGCAGATATGGATCAATTTGCTGGATAACGCCGTCAAATTCTCCTATCCGGGCGGGCTTATCAGCGTGGGTCTGGTGAGCGCCGGCGGCGGCGTTCGTTTTACCGTGCAGGACGACGGGGCCGGCATGGACGAGAAGACGAAAGCGCGGATTTTTGACAAATTTTACCAGGGAGACGTCTCCCATAAGACAGCGGGAAACGGTCTCGGGCTGGCGATCGCCAAACGGGTCACGGATCTGTGCGGCGGCGTGATCGAAGCGCAAAGCGAGCCGGGAAAGGGCAGTAAGTTTACGGTTTTTTTGCCGAATGAGGTCTACACACGCGGTAATTCGGTTTTACAGGAAAAATAACTGCTCACAATGACGGGCGGCATACATAAAATCAATTGAACCTCAACGAAAATTACGCTTTCCGTTGAGATTCAATTTATATTGCCCTGTTATACTGACATCCGGAGATTTGTACGTTCATAATCATAACGCATAATTAGAAGGAGATGGTTCTGGTGAAAACAAGGCCTCGTCATGTCATGGCCGGACTGGCAGTCATATCATTTCTCGCCGCTTTAACTTTAAGCGGATGTAGTCAGGAAAGCCAGGAAGAAGCGCCGAATGTGATCAACGTGGAAACAGCCGTCGTGCAAACGATGGATATTACAAAATATTCCAGCTATTCCGGTCAGGCGGCGGGAAGCGTTGAAGAAAGCGTTATGCCCAAGATGTCCGGCCGGGTCGTCGCGGTGGAAGTGACCGAAGGTCAGGCCGTGCGGGAGGGACAGGTCATTATGCGTATAGACTCCGGCAAGGTGGAATTATCCGTCCGGCAGGCCGAGGCGGCGCTGACCTCCGCTCAGGCGGCACTGGCGGCCAATGAGGTGCGGCGGCGGACGGCTCTGGCCAATTATGAGCGGCTGGAGGAACTTTTCCGCGAAGGGGCTGTTTCCCAGCAAACCCTGGAAGCGGCTCAGGCGGAGTATGACATCCTCAGCGCCGGCGCCGCCGAAGCGGGCGTGGCGCAGGCTGAGGCCGCTCTGAACGCGGCGCTGCAGACTTTGGCGGATTGCGCCGTCACCAGCCCTCTGGACGGAACGGTCGGCCGCCTCAATGTCACGGTCGGCGATACGGCCGGCGGGGGCCCGGTCGCGGTCGTCAATAATACCGCGGATCTGGAAGTGGAAGTGAAGGTCAGTCAATCCGATATATCGTCGGTTCAGGCCGGGACCGGCGTCAGCGTTTTGATCGGGGCCATCGGCGGGGAACCGTTTACCGGCACGGTCAAAAGCGTGGCCTCTGTCGCCGATCCGCTCACCAACGCCTATCCGGTAAAAGTGACTCTGCCCAATGATCCGGACGCCCAGATCAAGTCCGGCATGTTCGTGGAAGTGCTGCTGGGAACGCGGCACCGGGCCGGCGTCGCCGCGATCCCCATGGAAGCGGTCCTGCCTCAGAACGGGGAGAATATCGTCTATGTGGTGAATGAGGAAAACCGGGCGCAGGCGGTGGTCGTACAAACCGGGCTGAACGACGGGACTTATATTGAAATTATCGACGGCTTACTAGAGGGGCAGAGGATCGTCACCAAAGGCAACACCCTTATCGACGAAACCAGCGTGATGGATCTGGCCGACGGGGGAGACGCTCAATGATCGGGAGAATTGCCAGGTTTTCCGTTAATCACCCGGCCACGATCGTCGTCCTGATCGCCGCGCTGTCCATTATCGGCGTGATGAGCGTGGGGCAGATGTCTACCGACCTGATGCCGGAAATGGATCTGCCTTATGTGATCGTGATCACCAGCTACGTGGGTGCCGGTCCGGAAGAAGTGGAGGAGCAGGTCACCAAACCGATCGAAAATATGATCGCCACTGTCAGCGGCATTGATATCCTGATGTCCCAATCCGGCGCCAATTCCTCGCTGGTGATGATCGGTTTCAACTATGGAAGCGGCATGGACGCCGCGATGGCCGACGTCCGGGACAGGATCGCCCTGGCGGAAAGCTATCTTCCCACCGACGCGGGCAAGCCGACGGTGATGCAGCTCAACCCCAATATGCTGCCGGCCGTCACTCTGGCGATCGATTCGGAGCAATTGTCTTTGGCCCAATTGCAGAGCATCGCGGAAAATGATATCGAACCCCGTCTGTCGCGTATCGCGGGGGTGGCTTCCGTGAGTGTTTCCGGCGGGCTGGAACGGGAAGTGAAACTGGCGGTCGATCCGGTCAAGGCGCTGCATTACGGTTTGAGCCTGACGCAGATCGGCAGTTTTCTGGCGGCGGATAACTACAATATGCCGAACGGCGACATCACTTACGGGAACCGGGAGTATTCCGTCCGTAATTTGCAGGAATTTGAAAGCGTCGAGGACATCGGCGAAGTGGCGCTCACCACCGCCGGCGGCCGGATCCAACTGAAAGAGATCGCCGAGATATCCGAAGCCTATAAAGACGCGGCGCAATACACCCGCATCAACGGCCGAACGGCGGTGAGCGTGCAGGTGCAGCAGGCGACCGACGGCAACACGGTGGAAGTCTGCGCCAAAGTTCAGGAGGAAATGGCGCAGATCCAGCGCGAGATCGGCGGTAAAATCAGTGTGGAAACCGTCATGGATCAGTCGGATTACATCAACCAGTCGATTGGCAGTACGGTCAGCACTTTGCTGGAAGGGGCCGGCCTGGCGATTTTGGTCATCTTTTTGTTCATGCGTAACCTGCGCAGCACGGCCATTGTCGCCATCGCGATACCCCTGTCCCTCCTGGCCACGTTTATCATGCTGTTCTACACGGGCAGCACTCTGAATGTCATCACCCTCGGCGGGCTGGCTCTGGGAGTGGGGCGCATGATCGACGACTCGATCGTCGTTTTTGAAAACATCTACCGCCATCGCAGTCTGGGGCTGTCCGCCCGGGATGCGGCTATGCGGGGCACCGCCGAAGTGGGCGGCGCTGTTTTGGCGAGCACCTTGACCTTGGTGGCGGTTTTTCTGCCGATCGGCCTCACGGGCGGGATCACCGGAGTGATGTTCAAACCTCTGGCCCTGACGATTTGCGTGGCCATCGCCTGCTCTTTGCTCATATCCTTGGCGGTGGTGCCTTTCATGGCCTCCCGCCTCTTAACGGACGCGGCTATGGCCAAAAGAGGCGGAGGAAAATTTTTCCTGTTAAAAGCGTTCTATCGTCTGGGCGCATGGCTGGACGATCTGGGGGAAAAATATAAAATATGGCTGCGCTGGGCGCTGAGCCACCGGCGCGCGGTGATACTCGGCGTAGTGGCGCTCATCGCCGTGGCGCTGGGGACGATCCCGCTCATCGGCGCCGAGTTCATGCCATCCTCCGATTCCGGCGAGATCAGCGTCACGCTGGAAGCCGACCGGGGGTCAAAACTGGAGGAAGTAGACAGACTGGCCGGGATAGTCGAGGCGCGGCTGGCAGAAAACCCGGCCGTGGAGATTGTCTATGCCAGCGTCGGCAGTTCCGGCGCGTCGATCATGTCCTCAGGCGCCGCCAATCAGGCGAGTTTTACGGTGCGGCTCATCCCGAAAAACGAGCGGGCGGGCGTTGCGCAGGTCGCTGATGAAATCGAGCAATCCCTCAGAGGCATCGCCGGCACCAAAAGCACCGTGAGCGTCAGTGACAGCGGTTTTGCGTCGGTCAGCAGCGCCGCCGTCGCGGTCAATATCCGGGGCGACGATCTGGATACTTTGCGCGCTCTGACCAAAGAAATCAAAGACATCGTGGAAAATGTGCCGGGCACGCGCAATGTGACGTCCTCGCTGGGGGACGGGAGCCCGGAAGTGCAGATGCGGATCAGCCGGCAGCGGGCTATGGAATTCGGTCTGATGCCGGCGCAGGTTTCCGGCGAAGTCAGAGCGGCGGTCACCGGGTCGGTCGTGTCCCAATACCGGTTTGAAGGCGACGAGATCGATATCACCGTGACCTCCGCCGATAGACAAAACAGCGATATGGACACCCTGCAAAATTTGCCGATCGTCATCGGTCCGGGCAGCAGCATCCCCTTAGCGGAAATAGCCAGTTTTGAGCTGTCCACCGGGCCGGTGCAGATCAGCCGGGAAAACCAGACCCGTCTGGGGACGGTTTCCTGCGATCTGTTAAACAGGGATTTAAACAGCGTTACCAAAGATATTCAGACGGAAGTAAGCAAGATCAAACTGCCGGCGGGATACATCGTAGACTATGGCGGGGAAAACGAGCAGATGATGGAAGCTTTTTCCAGCCTGGTCCTGGCGCTGCTCATGGCGATCATGCTGGTTTATGTGGTCATGGTCTTGCAGTATGAGTCATTCCGGGATCCGTTCGTCATCCTCTTTTCGCTGCCCGGCGCCGTTATCGGGGTCGCCGCCGCGCTTTTGGTCACGGGGACCAGCTTCAGCGTCACCGCTTTTCTCGGGATTATCATGCTGGTAGGGATCGCCGTGGCCAACGCGATCGTTTATATTGATTATTTGAAACAAATGATCGCCGCGGGGATGGAGCGGACCGCCGCGCTGCTGGAGACAGGCCGGGTCAGGCTGCGGCCCATTTTGATGACCGCTCTGGCGACTATTCTGGCTATGACGCCCATGACGCTGGGACTGGGCGAAGGCAGCGAGACCAACGCCCCGATGGCTATCGTCGTGATCGGGGGCCTGATGGCGGCGACTCTGGTCACTTTGTTTTTGGTCCCGGTCGTGTACAGCATTTTGGACGATTGGACCGCGAGGTATACCAAACCAGGACGGGAATGACGGCGATATAAACAAAGAGCAGGCGGAATATTTGAAAAATCGAGACCACAGTGACGTCGGCGCCCAGCAATAAGGCGGTAACGCCCATTTCCGTGATGCCGCCCGGCGCCGTGCCGATGAACATGGTGAGATAGTCCAAAGGCGATATCAGCGTGATGAGATAGTCCAGGGCGGCAAAGAGGGCGATGGTTATTAAGTTGCTGATAACAGCGGTCAGGGAGATTTTTTTCCAGGCTGTTAAATTGTTGATCTGGATCTGCAGACCGATGTTTATGCCCATACAAATTTGCGCCAAAAGGGATATGCCGGAAGGGAGCGCCGGGACCGGCAGACCGCAAAGCGCCAGGACAGCGGTCGCCGTCAGCGGCACGATCAAAGAGTTTCCCCGGAATTTTACTTTGTTGCAGAGATAAACCAGCAAGGAAATGATGAGATAATACAGGGCCCAGAGGGCAATATCCCGATATGTAATATGCGCGGACACAGGCGCCGGCGCCGCGATAGCATCCCCATTCCCGCTCGGATGCGCCAAAACGCGGGTGGCGATAAACGGTATGACCGTGACGACCACCAGCACCCGGATGACCTGCATCAGAGAAACGACCGAAATGTCGGCGCCCTTGATATCCTCGCAGATGGCGACGGCTTGGACTACTCCCGCCGGCAGACTGCCGAACAGGCTCGTCGCCCGGTCCAGCCCCGCCGCTTTTTGCATGGCCCAGCTGCTGCCCAGCAGAATAAGAAGCGAGGCCAGAGAGACGAGCAGGAGCAGGGGCCAAATGCCTAAGATCCCGGACACGGACTCTCTGGTGAATGTTCTGCCCAGCATGTATCCCAAGACGATCAGCGCCGATGAGCGCAGCCACTTAGGCCAAAGCAGCGTTTTCTTAAAAACGAGCTTGGCTAAAGCGCAGGAAAACAAAGGGCCGAGGACCCAGGGCAGAGGGAGACGGAGGAGGTAAAACACGGCGCCGCCCAGACCGGATAATATGAAGGTGAGGAGATAATAAGGTATTAACGTGGGAACGCCTTCTTTCGCGGCGTCAACTGTACGCTTTATTTGGCTCTGACATAATGCCTCTGATCTCAATTATAGCATATTTGCAAAGCCGCTAAAACTATGAAGGCGTAAAAACACCGATATCATGCGCAGGCAACACGGTAACCCGCTCGTCTTTGATATATCGCCGGATTTTTTCCATTGAACCCCAAACGTCTGGGGCATTGTGGAAAATACCACCGGGAATACCTGTGTTTAAGTTTTCATAACAATTAATTATATCACCCGGAAGCAAATATTTCCCTTCAGGGGTACGAACAAGCACTCCCTGCGAGCCGACAGTATGCCCGGGCAAGCTGATAAGCTCAATCCCGTCGTCAATTTTGGTATCGCCGTCCACTAAGGCCAAACGGTTGTAATAGCTGAGAAAATAGGGGATACGCGTTTTAATGTTTATTTCGTAGAATTTATAGTCCGATTGCATCGGCGCGACCGCGTAAAGCAATTCCCGTTTTTGCAGGAATATCCGCGCGTTTGGCACATAGCGCATACCGATGGCGTGATCCCAGTGCAAATGGGTCAAAATCGCCGTCTGGATATCTTCCGGTTTCAAACCGTGTTCGGCTAAGACGGCGGTCAATTGCTGATCGTCCCGGATACCTACCGGGTTATGGTCTCGGGTGAGTTGTTCCGCGTCAGGACCGGGGCCGGCGTCCACCAATATACGCCGGCCGTCCTCAAGGTTGGTCAGCAGCCAGGCTATCAAGGGCGATGGCACCACTTTGCCCACGTCGTTGGCGACGCCGAAACGGCTGATCATCGTGGCCATCGTCATGTCTAAGGTCCCTAAATTCAAAGGCGTGATTTTCCACATAAGCTTAGTCTCTACCTTAACGTATAGGGCAGCCAGGTCGTAAGAACCGGGAGAAACGCGAGTGCGAGTACGAAAATCATCATGGCGACCATAAAGGGAAACACGCCCTTGACGACATCCACATAGCTTTGTTTCGTCGTGGCGGCGGCGGTGAACAGGTTGCCTCCGTAAGGCGGCGTGATATAGCCGACGACCAAGTTGATGCAGAATACCACACCCAAATGCAAGGGGTCGATGCCCAGCTGAATGCCGACCGGCACCAAAATAGGGCCGACGATCAAGATGATGGGCACCGTTTCCAACAGCGCGCCTAAAACGAATAAAATCGCGCTGAGCATCAATAAATAGAGCGTCGTGTTGCCGTTGATCAGCGGGATCAGCGCCTCCGCGAGATTCTGCGGCGCGCGGGTGGCTGTTCAAATCATGGCGAAAAGGCTGGCCTGCGACACGATGAACATGATCATGCCGGAGGTTTCCAGCGTGCGTTTCAGCACGCTCAACAATACCTCGAATGTCAAATCCCGGTAGCAGAAACCCAGGATCAAGCCGTAGATCACAGCGACGCCCGCCGCTTCGGTCGGAGTGAAAATGCCGCCGTAGATCCCGCCTAAGACGATGACCGGCATCAGCAAAGCGCCGAACGCTTTTCTGGTAAGACCCAGAAATTCCCAGAGAGTATAGTGCTGCGTCACCTTTTTCACGCCCCATTTGCGCGCGAAAAT
>JAISEW010000248.1 GCA_031263945.1 Gracilibacteraceae bacterium
CCATAAATGTCATCAACCAGACGTTTAAATGCACGGCGCAGAATATAATAGAGGACGCGAACGGCACTCAGATGGTGCTGATCCGTAACGAATGCTATCCGATCATTCGGTTGTATGAAGCCTTGGATATGGAGACTGAGGTGACGGATATCGAGGAAGGCATTCTGATCCTTGTCGAGGCCGGCGGCAGCGCGGCCTGTGTTTTCGCCGACGAACTGCTCGGCCAGTATCAGGTGGTCGTAAAACCCCTGCCGTCCTATCTTTCTTCGTATGATCTGCGGGACGACGGCATCGTGGGCTGCACGATCCTCGGCGACGGCAGTATCAGCCTGATACTGGAAATGTCGAGTCTGCTCCATTAAAGCGATCGTTGGCTGCGATCTCCAACCAGCGGAAAGAGGAAATTCAGATGAATGAAATTGTGGCTCAGGAAATTCAGGAAACCGAAAACACTCTGCGCGGTAAATATCTGACATTTTTACTGGATGAACAATGCTTCGGACTGGATATAGAATATATCCTGGAGATCATTGGCGTGCAGAGCATGACGCGGGTGCCGAAAATCCCCCCCTATATCATCGGCATCATGAATCTGCGCGGCAAGGTGATCCCGATCATCGACATGCGTCTCCGTTTTCGGAAAGCGCTCCGGGAGTATGACGCCAAAACATGTATTGTAGTCGTGGAAGTGGATGAAGACGTGGTGGGGCTGGTGGTGGACTCGATAGACGAAGTGGTGGATATTGCCGACGATAATATATCGGCGCCGCCCGGCGCGGCGAATGATTATTCCGGTAATTTTATGAAAGGCGTGGCGCAGGACAAGGGTAAAGTCAGGCTCCTGCTTGATTGCCGGCGCATATTGCGCGACGCCTGACGCCCGCGATTTTTGGCCCCGGACGGAGAAAAAATGATTAAACTGACAGATAAAGAATTCAAAGAAATGTACACTTACGTCAAAACCAGATACGGTATCAATCTGGAAAGCAAGCGCGTGCTGATAGAAGGGCGGCTGAACTCGACTTTGCAGGCCAAAGGCTGCAAAACCTTCTCAGACTATATTCTTTTGTTGCGCAAAGATACCACTGGTGAAGAAATAACGACGTTTTTAAATAAAATCACGACGAATCTAACATTTTTCATGCGAGAACCGAAACATTTTGAGTATCTGAAAGATAAAATTTTGCCGGAACAGGAAAAAACAAACACCCGCAAGATTTACCGGATATGGAGCGCCGGCTGTTCGCTGGGGGCGGAAGCTTATACCACTTTGATGACGATAAACGATTATTTCGGCGTGAAAAAATCGCTCTGGCGCACGCCGGTGCTGGCGACCGATATTTCGCAATCCGTGCTGACCGGGGCGAAAGAAGCAACGTATAAAGCCGATTTGCTGAAGGATATCCCCCTTAACTGGCGGGTGAAGTATTTTAAACCGGCTGCAAACAAGAAAGACGAGTATCAGGTCGTGCCGGCCATTCGCCAGGACGTGGAGTTCAAAGTGCTGAACCTTATGGATGATTTCCATTTCCCCTATTTGTTCAATCTCATTTTCTGCCGTAATGTGATGATTTATTTTGATCAGGAAACCCGCAAACAGCTGGTGAATAAATATTACGAACGGCTGGAACCGGGCGGTTACCTTTTTATCGGTCACTCGGAAACCATAACCAGAGACGCGACGCCGTTCCAGTTCATCCAGCCGGCCGTTTATCGCAAACCTTCGCGTTAGCCGCGGAAACGAGGTGCAGATATGGTGGTCAAAAATAAAATACGCGTTCTGATAGTTGACGATTCCCACTTTTTTCGCGGCGTCCTCTCAAACGGGCTGAGGCAGGACAAGCGGATCGAGGTGGTGGGGACGGCGGCGGACGCCCAGGACGCGGAAAACAAGATCAGCGGACTAAGGCCGGATGTGCTGACGCTTGATGTGGAAATGCCCGGCATGAGCGGCATTGATTTTTTGAAAAAACTCATGAGCGCCAAACCCTTGCCCGTGGTGATGGTCAGTTCTTTGGACGCGCGGGTTTTCGACATCCTGGCGGCCGGCGCCGTGGATTTTGTCCAAAAACCCAAGGGCGGGAAGGAAGCAATGGACACGTTTTTTGCCGACTTGGCGGCAAAGATCCAGATCGCTTCGGTAGCCCACCTCCGCTTCGGCCGCCGCGCCGCCGCTCCCGACGGAGCGGCGGCTCCGGCCGCGCCCGCGCCCTTGGCCGCTCCGCGCTCCGCGCCGGCCGCTAAGAGTTCGGCCAAAACCATACTGGCTTTCGGCGCCTCGACCGGAGGAACGGACGCTCTGGCTGAGGTCTTGCGGCGTTTTCCGGCCGACACGCCCGGTATCATCGTCACCCAGCATATGCCGGCCGGATTTACCCGGATGTTCGCGGAAAGACTGGACAAGATTTGCGCTATGCGGGTCAAGGAAGCGGAAAATCACGATCCGGTGATGACGGGGGGGATCCTGATAGCGCCCGGCGGATTTCAGATGGGCTTGGAAGCGGCGCCTTTCGGCTACGCGGTCAAAGTGGCCGCCGGGGAGAAAGTGAGCGGGCATTGCCCTTCCGTGGATTTTCTGTTTACTTCCGTGGCGCGGGTCGCCAAGAGCGACGCGGTAGGCGTGATAATGACCGGTATGGGCGGAGACGGCGCCGACGGGCTGCTTTTGATGCGCAAGGCCGGCGCTTACACGTTAGGTCAGGATAAGGACAGTTGTGTTGTGTATGGTATGCCGATGGTGGCTTTTAAAAAAGGCGCCGTCTGCAAGGAAACAGGACTGGACCTCATTGCCAGCGAAGTGCTGCAGTATTTGCGCCGCCGGCAGTAACGCGCCGCCCGGCGGGCAAACGCGCGGCGTCATACGGTGAAGGAGGGAAAGGGATGGATTGGCTACAGCAGGCGGAACTGCAGGAACAGGAAACAGTGGTCGCTCTCAATCAATATTTAACATTTGCGATCGACGAGCAGTCTTTTGGCATTTCTATCAGCGATGTCGTGGAGATAATCAGTTTATGCCCGATTGCCCGGGTGCCTCAGTTTTCGGGCTACGCTAAAGGGATCATCAACCTGCGCGGCCGCATCATCCCGGTCGTTGATGTGAGGCTTCGTTTCCATATGTTGGAAAAACCCTATGACAGCCGCACCTGTATCATCATCACGAATATCAATGAACTGGATATCGGTTTTATCGTGGATGAAGTGCAGGAAGTGGTGGATATAGATCAGGATGACGTGGAACCGGCGCCGAAATTGACCGGCTCTTATGCCCATCGTTTTATCATCGGGGTAGGCAAACGGCTGGGCAAAATAATCCTTTTGCTGGACAGCCAGCGTTTGCTGAACGAAGAAGAAGTAGCGGCTTTAGACGTATCACAGATGTGAGGAATTGACGCATGGCGGCAAGAAAGAACGCGGTTGTCAGCGCCGAAGCTCAGGCTATTCGGGACGCGACGGCGGAACAAATGAAAAAAAGGCGCGAGCAGCAGGACAGGCAGGTGGAAGCGGCCGCCAGGCGCAGAGAAGAAATGAAGCGGCGCGGCATTGAGATGAAACAGAAAGTCGCGCTCAACAGCATTGAAATGAAAAAGAAGCAGGCTGTGCGCAAGCTGTCCATGAACATGAAGGATCCGCCTTTTGTCGTCGAGCGCAAGGCCGAGAAGGTTTTGGGCAAACTGGACAGGCAAAAACGCAAGCTGCTGAGCAAGAACAATAAAGCGCTGGCGGCGCTGCGCAAAAAAGCGACGGCCGAGCAGCGGCGCAAAGCGAAATTGCTGCAGAAAGAGATGCGCCTGGATCCGGAGTGGCGGAGAGAACAAGACGAACTGAAAGCAAAAGCGAAAGAGCAGGCGCGGCAGAAAAAACTGGCCAAAGAGCAAATGGCGGCTATGCGGCGGGAGCGGGAGCGAGAGCGCAAGGACGAGCAAAAAAAGAAAAAACTGCAGGAACAGGAGGAAAAACGGCGGCAAAAGCTGGATCCTCAGTGGCGAGAGGAGCAATTAGAGCGGAAACGGCTGGAAAAAGAGAACAAATTGCAGGAGAAAGCCGCCAAGACGCAGAATAAAGCAGAAGCCAGGCAAAAGAAGGAGGAGCAGAAAACGCGGGCGGCGGAACAAAAGAAAGCGGAACGAGACAGAAAAAAAGAAGCCGCCGCGAAAAAGCGGGAAGAAAAAGAAAACAACAGCCGGCAAAAAAAAGACCCTATATGGGGAGAACAGGAAAAAGAACGCAAAGAGCGAGTCCGCCAGGAAGCGCGGGAACGCAAGGAGCAAAAACGTTCGGACAAAGCGCGGCGGCAGATAGCGGAAATAGAGCGGCGCCAGGCGGCGCGGGCGCAGGGGATCAAAGTGAGTGAAGGATTCCTTGCCGGCAAACTCCTGATCCTCATCATCGGCGTTGTGGCGCTTGGGCTTTTGGCGGGAGGCGGGTTCGCGGCCTATAAGATTTTTCTTGAGGTTTCGCCGCCGGAGCCGGCGGTTGATTTATGGCTGACGCAGCAAAAAGTATTTGGCATGACGGCGGTCACGCAACCGGAATTTTTTCAGGGGCCTGTTTTTGAGCGGATCTTTACGCGGGAGGCCTACGCTCCGGCCAAAGACGCGCTCGTCGCTAAATTGTCAGATTTTTCCTATTCGGTGGCGGACGCCGAGATCACAGGCCGCGACGCCGCGGTCAGCGTCAGTTTTCAATATTATGATCTGGCCTCCGTCATGGAACAAATCCCGAGCAAATACTGGCGGGAGAATTACGGTCCGTTTGTGACGCAGCAGTCCACCAGCGAAGAACTGGAACAGTCCATGATCGCGTTGATCGAACGGGAACTGGCTGCCGCGCCGGACAAAAAAACAGCGGTGGTGTCGGTTCATATGGACAGAGTCGGGCGGGACTGGCAGCTTTCAGATCTCCTGACCGACAACGAGCAATTGCTTTGCGTGCTGACGGGGGCGATTTTTGGACCGGTGGAAAACGCGCCGGTGACCGCTGTGACGCCGGAATCCGGGGAAGCCTTGCCGGAAGAAGGCTCCGCTCATTAGGAAAAAAGACCGGCGTCAGCCGTGACAAGACTAAGGAGGGAATGGACGTGCCTGCTTCAATAGTCAGACAGCCGATTATCAGTGTGGAGACGGAGAAGATCTGCGCTTACGCCCTGATGTACAGTGACAGTGACGGCCCGATGCTGAATGACGAGCCTGTTTCCAGTGAGAGCGCGGCGAAAGTGATCGGGGAAATTTTTTCCTCCGCCGACTCCCAGCTTTTTACAGATGATATGCCACTGTATTTGACGTTTACGAGTCAGCTGATCCGGGAAAATGTCAGCAAATTATTTAACAAAGATAAACTTGTCATCCAGATCGACGACAGCGCCTCGGTAAATACGCCTTTGCTGCAGGAATTGTACAAATTGCGTGAAGATGGCTATTCCTTTGTTTTCAATGATTTCATGTTCGCCCAGCGGTATTTCAATCTGTTGGATCTCGTTGATATCATCAGCCTGGACATTGAAAAAACAACGGAAACGTCCCTGACCCATATCGTGCGCGTTTGTCTCGGCCTGAACAAAAAACTGATGGCCACGAACGTGAACACGCAGGCGGATTTCGAGCGGGCGCGCGCTTTTGGCTTTCATCAGGTGCAGGGCCATTTTTTTGCCGAACCCGTAGCCGTTGAAGGCAAGAAAATCGAACACAATCAGATAAATTTCCTGCGTCTCATGAGCCAGCTCGTGCTGCCGGAGCCTAATGTGGATGAAATAGCGGCCATTATAACCAGCGACGTGACCATGAGTTATCAATTGCTCCGTCTGGTGAACTCCGCTTATTTCGCCTTGCGGACGCGCATCGCCAATATCAAGCAGGCGGTGGTCATCGTCGGGATGCGCCAGCTGCTGGACTGGGTATATCTTTTGAGCTTCGGCGCGACCAGCCGCGCGGGTTCCGACGTTTTGATCCGTCTGGCTTTTCAGCGCGGCGAGATAGCGCAGACTTTGGCCATGCAGATAGCGAAATTACAGCAAAAGCACGCGGATTGTTATCTGGTCGGCATGTTTTCGGTGCTGGATCA
The DNA here is from genome assembly GCA_031263945.1 of Gracilibacteraceae bacterium. Classification (GTDB taxonomy): domain Bacteria; phylum Bacillota; class Desulfitobacteriia; order Desulfitobacteriales; family Syntrophobotulaceae; genus JAIRRL01. Next base: position 6,058 of record JAISEW010000248.1, read on the forward strand.
GCTGTTGGAAAACAACCTCGCGACCATTCTGGCGGAACTGCCGCTGAGCGACGAGGTCAACGAAGCGCTGCTGGAGAAAAAGGGCTCGATGGGACTGCTCTATCGTTTGATTTTGGCGCACGAGCAGGCTGACTGGCGGGAAGTGACGAGCTTGGCCGCGGAACTCGGTCTGCCTGAGGAATCGGTCATCGAATCCTATCTGCAATGCGTGAAAAACGTGTCCCAAACCTGGGGCGATCTGATGAGTCCCGCCAATTGATATTTTCACACAGTTCCTGAGGAGGGAAAAATGGATTCGGCGGAACGCGCGGTATTCGCTCTCGACATCGGGACCCGCACCGTTATCGGTTTGGTCTGCCTTTTGGCGGACGGGAAAATGCGGCTTTTGGGCGCGGAGATCATAGAACACGGCAAAAGGGCGATGATAGACGGGCAAGTGGACGATATCGCCCATGTCAGCGCCTGTGTCGGCAAGGTCAAAACCTCTTTAGAACAAAAGCTGAACATAAAACTGCCTGGCGTGGCGATCGCCGCCGCCGGGCGGGCTTTGCGCACGCGGATGGTGACTTTGCGCCGTCTGCTGGGCGAGGGCGAGGCGCTCACGGTCGAGATGCTGCGCAACTTGGAAATGGAAGCGGTAGCGCTGGCGCAGGCGGAACTGAACAAGGAAAGCGGCGAACGGGCCGCTTTTTACTGCGTCGGCCATGCCGTCAGCCGCCAAGTGCTGGACGGCTACGAGTTAAGCGCCGCGGCCGGGCACAAAGGCACAGAGTTCGAGATGACTTTGATAACGGCTTTTTTACCCAAAATAGTCGTGGAAGGGCTGTACGCCACTATGGACGGCAGCGGTCTGGAAGTCGGCAGTCTGACTCTGGAGCCGATCGCGGCCATGAACGTCGTGATACCGCCGGAACTGCGCATGTTGAATCTGGCGCTCGTGGACATAGGAGCCGGCACCTCGGATATCGCGGTTTCCCGCGCCGGCGCCGTCATCGGCTATGATATGGTCACGGTGGCCGGCGACGAGATCACCGAGGCTATTATGCAGGCCATGCTGGTTGACTTTACCACGGCGGAAAAAATAAAACAAAATTTGACCGAACGCGAAGACGTGGTATTCGTCGATATCCTGGGCCTGACTCAGACGGCGCCGAACACGGAGATAATGGCTGCCGCCCGCTCCGCCGTTGATTTGCTGGTGAACGAAGTGACGGAAAAAATACTGGCTATCAACGAAACCGCGCCTACCGCGCTTTTTCTTGTGGGCGGCGGCAGTCAATACCCGGGGCTGACCGCCGCGTTCGCTCAAAAACTCGGCATGGACGAACATCGGGTCGCTGTGGGCGGCGCCACGCATATCCAGCGGGTGCTGCACGGGACTCCCGAGTCGGCGGGAGTGGAAAGCCCGGAGTATATCACCCCGCTGGGCATAGCCTGGACGGCTTTGCAAGAGGGCGGTCATTCCTTCGGGACGGTCACGGTGAACGGCAAAAAAATCCGGCAGTACAGTTATGAAGGCGTCAAAGTTTCGGACATCCTCATTTTGAGCGGGTATTACAAGTATGAGCAATTAGTCGGCCATATGGGAAAGCCGCTGCGTTTTTACATGGACGGCCGCCTGACGACTATAAGCGGCGAACTGGCGCGGCCCGCGCAAATCAAGCTGAACGGCGCGGCGGCTTCGCTGGACGCCCAGGTGCGCGAAGGGGATGAGATCGGTTTCATCCCGGCGGTGAGCGGCGCGGACGCCCGGCGGAGCGTGAAGGAAGCGGCGCCGGCCTACCGTCGCTTTATGGTCATGGTCGATGAGCGGGAATACTACGCTGGCGTGTGGGTTTTGCGGAACGGGCAGTTCGCCCGCGAGAACGATGAAATAGCCGACGGGGACGAGGTCCGCACGGTGGAGATACTCAAGTTCGCGGATTTCGCCCAGTTGATCCATCTGGATCCGCAGCAGGAATCCTACTGGTTGAACGGTGTTCCGGCCGCGGACGGCGATCTGCTGAATCCGGGCGATTTGCTGACCTCGTTTGATCCCGCGCGGGAAGGGGAAGGACGGCGGCGTGAGACGATCCTGCTGGAGTTGAATGACAAAGCTATTCGCCTGACGCCAAAAGCGGACGGAAGCGCGTATCTTCTGCTGGATTTGTTCAACTATGTGGAAAAAGACATATTGGAAAGACGGGCCCTGGGGCTGCGCTGCCGGCTGAACGGCCGGGAAGCGCCGTTCAGCGCCGAGCTGAAATCGGGAGACGCCGTCGTCATTGAGTAAAAAACGGTTTGGCAGTCTGTATCGGGAGGACACTGGCATGGGCATCGTGATCGCGGTCGCTAACCAAAAAGGCGGCGTGGGGAAAACCACCACCGCCAACGCCTTGGCCTTGGGTCTCAAGCGCGGCCGGAATAAAGTTCTGGCTGTTGACCTTGACCCGCAGGGTAATTTGAGTTTCAGCCTCGGAGCGGCGACGGAAAACGTTCGCGCCGCCTATCATGTGCTGGCGAAGGAATGCGGCGCCGGCGAGGCGATCCAGAAAACTCCGCTGGCCGACGTCATAGCCGGCAACATAATGCTGAGCAGCGTCCAGATCGACGCCTCGCAGAATAATTGGGAGTTTATCCTGCGCAACGCTTTAAGTGAAGTGCGCTCCGTCTATGATTATATCATCGTCGACACGCCGCCGGCTCTAAGCGTGCTGACGATCAACGCTTTCACGGCGGCGGACGGGCTGCTCGTCCCGATTTTGGCCGACATCTTCAGTCTCCAGGGTTTGGCCCGCCTGAACGATACGGTGGTTCGCGTGCGGGAATACAGTAACCCTGCCCTGCGGATGCTCGGCATCGTTCTTACGCGCTATAACGCCCGCACTGTTCTGAGCCGGGAAATCCGCGCGACGGCTCAGATGATCGCCGACGAGCTGAACCTCCCCCTGCTGAACGCCGCTGTCCGCGCGAGCGTGGTCATCTCGGAAGCGCAGTCCATGCAGGTCAATATGTTCAAATATATGCCGCGCAACAACGCGGTGCGTGATTATAAAAAACTGGTACAGGAATTAATTGAGAGAGGATTATAGGGCTTAATTGATTTTCCTGGAAATAACTGGCCCGGAAAGAGGTATACTATGGCAGGCAAGAAAAAATCAGCTTTAAAAAGTGAGCGGCTTTTTGAAAAAATCATCCCAGCCGGCGGCAGCGAGGCCGGCGCGGCGCCGGGAGCCGTGAAAACGGATCCGCCCGAAATGATCGCCGCCCCTAAATCGGCCGCCGCTCCTGAACCGGCAGCCGCAGCCCCTAAATCGGCCGCCGCTCCCGAACCGGCCGCCGCTCCCGAACCGGCAGCCGCGCCTGAACCGGCAGCCGCGCCTGAACCGGCGGCGCCGGCGAGTCCCGCTCCGCCGCCTCGCCGCCTGAATCTGCCGCACGATACGGACAATCGCGTCCCCCTGACGCCCGCGATCAATGTTCAGCGCGATTTTACGGAAAACTACCGCCAACCCGTCAACCTGATGTACAATATCGTTATGGAACATGTCGGCGATACGCTGCGCGATTACGGCATCTGCCACTGCGCGCGCTGTCGTATGGAAGCGGCGTCCGTCACGCTGAACAAAATCAACTCCAAATATGTGTCTGTGTTTTCCCCGGCCATAGCGCTGGAAGATTTTTACTATAAGAAAAACTTCGCCGAAATCACCAGCGCTATGCTTTTAGCCTGCGCCGTGGTGAAAAACGCGCCCTGGCACCGGCCGGACGCGACGCCCCCCCGCGAAGAAATCTTCATCGAAAATGTGATGGAGCGAGTCGTGGCGACTATCATCAAAGATATGGCCGACAGTTCCCCCACCTGTCAATGCGAGCGCTGCGTGGGCGACATCAGCGCCTTCATCCTGAATGATCTGCCGAACTATTACCGGGTCGGCAATATCAAACAATTGATTTCTTACTGGATACGCGCGAAAAAAGAATATGACTCCTTGCTGGTGCCGCTGTACGAGTATTATGCCGGGCGGGTCGCCGAACACCCGCTGCATTGATCATATATAATCAGCTTTGTTTCAAAAAAAAACGCCCCGGAGGGCGCGCTTGTCTTCATTTAACTTTTTTTTCCATCACCTGATCCACGAGACCGTAATCTTTCGCTTCTTCCGCGGTCATGTAGTGGTCGCGGTCGGTGTCCTGCGTGACGCGCTCCAAGGGTTGTCCTGTGCGCTCCGCGAGGATGCGGTTCATTTTTTCCTTGATTTTCAGCAGCTGCCGCGTGTGGATCTCTATTTCCGTCGCCTGACCGGACAGACCGCCCCCGCCGATGAGGGGCTGATGGATCAGGATCTCCGAGTTGGGCAGAGCCGTCCGTTTGCCGCGGGCGCCGGCCGCGAGCAGGAAAGCGCCCATGCTGGCCGCGCTGCCGACGCAGATGGTCTGGATGTCGGGGCGGACGTGCTGCATGGTGTCGTAAATGGCCATGCCGGCGGAAATGCTGCCGCCGGGGCTGTTGATATACAGCGCGATGTCTTTTTCCGGATCTTCCGATTCCAGAAAGAGCAGCTGGGCGACGATGAGATTGGCGACGTCGTCCGTAATGGAGCCGCCAAGAAATATGATGCGGTCTTTCAGCAGGCGCGAGTAAATGTCGTAAGAGCGCTCGCCGCGATTTGTCTGTTCGACGACCATTGGAACCAGGTAACTCATGGCAGTATCCTCCGTTTGTTTTTTTCCTTAATAATTGTACAGCAAAGGTCAAGAAAGGTCAAATATTTTTTTGACCGATTTGACTTGACAAGAGGGCGATTATTTTATACACTGAGCGTAATGCGAATGATACGCGTTTAGTATTGGGATCGTCAGGAGGAAAAATGATGAAAAAAGGATTTTCTGCCTTACTTACCATTGGCGCGGCGCTGGTTTTGCTGGCGGGGTGCTCGGCGGCTCCGGCCCCGGCCGATCCGCAGGCGGGAGGCGCAAATGAAAACGAGTCGCAATCAGCCGAGCAGCAAACTAAAATAAGCGTTTGCGCCAGCTTTTACCCGATGTATGATTTTGCCCTGAAGATTGGCGGAGACAGGGCGGAAATCGTCAACATGGTCCCGGCCGGGATAGAGCCGCATGATTGGGAGCCGGCCGCCGCCGATATAGCCGGTTTGGAGGAAGCGGATCTTTTCATTTATAACGGGGCGGGCATGGAGCATTGGGCGGACAGCGCGCTGGCGGCGCTGGGAAATGACAGGCTTGTCGTCGTGGAGGCCGCGAGGGGAGCGGTTTTGCTGGAGGGAGCGCCGGAGGACGAAGATGAAAGCGGGGAGCATGAAGGGGAAGGAGAATATGACCCCCATGTCTGGCTGAGCCCGCGCAGCGCCAAGTTGGAGATGGAAAACATCAAGGAAGGTTTTGCCGCCGCCGATCCGGCCAACAGGGATTATTACGAGGCGAACTACAGCAGATACGCCGCGGAACTGGACGCTTTGGACCGCGAGTTTCAGGAGACGCTCAGCCCTTTGCCCCGTAAAGACATCATCGTGGCCCATCAGGCTTTCGGCTATCTGTGCGCGGCCTACGGACTGACGCAAATTCCGATCGAGGGCCTGTCCGCCGATTCGGAGCCTGATCCGGCGCGGATGGCGGAAATCATCGAATTCGCGAAAGAGCGCGATGTGGAAGTCATATTTTTCGAGGAATTAGTCAGCCCGAAAGTGGCGGAAACCATCGCGGAAGCCATCGGCGCCCGCACGGACGCCCTGAATCCGCTGGAGGGACTGAGCGACGAGGAAACGGCGGCCGGGGCCGATTATTTTTCCGTCATGCGGCAAAACCTGACCGCCTTGACGGCCGCGCTGCGATAAGCGGATGACCGCCGTCGTTCAAGCCGAAAACCTCGGTTTTCGTTACGGGGACGAACCGGTTTTTGCCCGCGTCGATTTTTCCCTGGCCCCGGGCGCTTTTGCCGCGGTGATCGGGGCGAACGGGGCCGGCAAAAGCACGCTGCTCCGGCTGATGCTCGGGGAACTGGCTCCGGCCGCGGGCAGTATCCGGCTGTTTGGCTGTGAGGCCCGGCGTTTTCGCGATTGGCCTAAAGTCGGCTTCCTGCCGCAAAGCGCGCCGGTCGCCGGCGAGAATTTTCCCGCCACCGCCGAAGAAATAGTGATGGCTAATCTGTTTGCCAGCATAGGACTGCTGCGGTTTCCCCGCCCAAAGCATAAGGCCCGGGTGCGGGAGGCCTTGCGGCTGGTCGGCATGGAAAAATATTCCAAAAGATTGATCAGCCGTCTCTCCGGCGGCCAGCGTCAGCGGGTCATGCTGGCTCAGGTGCTGGTGGCGGAACCGGAGTTTCTGCTGCTGGACGAACCGACGACCGGGGTGGACGAGGCGGCGGCGGCGGCGCTGTTCGATTTGCTGACCCGCCTGAACCGGGAAACCGGACTCACCGTCATGATGGCGACCCATGACACGGAACGGGCGGCGGCGCATGTTTCGCGGGTCTTATGTCTGGAAAACGGGTCGCTTTTGGAACTGGATAAAGCCCAGCTGGATGAGGAACTGCGCCATAAGCACAAGCATCCGGCGCCGGCCTTGGAGCTTAGGGACTGTTTGGAAATAACGTAGCCATTTGACTTGATCTTTCGCGCCCTGGCTGCGTTGGCAGAACCCGCAAATACCACCAGTATTAGCGGAACCTACCGCCTAACCAGGACGCGAAATTCCGTCGTCAACTGACCACTTTATTTCCAAACAGTCCCTTATTTCCTGATGAGTTCACTTTTCTCCGTCATTCCGGGCTCGTCCCGGAATCCAAAAGAGCAGTGGAGGGCAGGGATGGATTCCGGCATAAAGCCGGAATGACGGGAGAATGGGGGAGCGGGAGACGGATGATAGCTGTTTTACAATATGATTTTATGCGGCGCGCTTTGGTCGTCGGGGTGCTTTTGGCGGTGATCATACCCTGTGTCGGCGTTATTGTGGTACTCAAGCGGCTTTCCATGATCGGGGACGCGCTTTCCCACTCGTCGCTGGCCGGCGTCGCCGCCGGGCTCATCATGGGCGTCAACCCCATCCTCGGGGCCGGCGCCGCCTGTGTGGCCGCCGCGCTGGCCATTGAGGCCGTCCGCAAAAAGATCCCCCGCTATTCCGAGATGTCCATCGCCGTCGTCATGTCGGCGGGCATAGGTCTGGCCGGCGTCCTGTCGGGCTTTGTGGGCGGCGGCGCCAATTTCAACAGTTTTCTGTTCGGCAGTATCGTAGCCATCAGTAATTTTGAGATGTATTTGGTGATTTTTGTCAGCGCGGCGGTGCTGATCGCTTTTATTTTGCTGTACAAAGAGCTGTTTTTCATCGCGCTGGATGAGCGGGCGGCGCGTATCGCCGGCGTTCCGGTCGGGGCGGTCAATTTTATTTTTACGCTTCTGACCGCGGTCACGATGTCTGTCGCCGCGCGCGCGGTGGGGGCCCTGATCGTTTCGTCCATGATGGTGGTACCCGTGGCCTGCGCTATGCAGTTATCCCGGAGTTACAAACAAACGGTCGTTTTCTCTGTCGCTTTCGCCGTCGTTTTTACCTTGTTCGGACTGGCGTTTTCCTATTACGCCCGCCTGAAGCCGGGGGCGACGATAGTCCTGGCCGGCGTACTCTGTCTGGTGGTGATCATCTGCGGCAAAAGAATCTGGGGAAAACTGCGCGAACGGCAAAGGAGGCCTTATGAAAACGAAGATGCGTGACTGGCCGGCCGGCGTGAAAAAAACCCGGCAAAGGCAAACGGTGCTGACGCTCCTGGAGCAGGCGGAAGCGCCTCTCAGCGCCGCGGATCTGTTTGCGGGCGCGGCGGCGGCGGGGCGGGAAATTTCCCTGTCCACCATATACAGAATTTTGGAATATATGGAAAAAAAAGGTGTAGTGACCAAGGCGGAGGTAGCGGGGAGCGAGAGAGTCTTGTACGAGCTGAACAGCTTCCGCCATAAGCATTACGCGGTCTGCGTGATTTGCCGCCGGATAATATCGGTGGATAATTGCCCGATGGAAAATTTCATTCCGAATATAGCGGAAACGGATTTTCGCGTGACGGGACATAACATAGAAATATACGGCTATTGCCGCGATTGTGATGGCAGCCGCGGGCGCGGGTGATTTGACCTGTGTTCTTACATACTTTTAATAAAATCGTAAGAAACAGACCGGCCTTTTCGTAAGATAATAAATATATTATAATATAATAGTGTCGCGGCAATATGGGAATGGAGTTTTCTATCTATGAATGTGCTGATTTGCGACGACGACGCTGATATAGCGGGCGCTGTTGAAGTCTACCTGAAAAGCGAAGGCTACGGGGTCTTTCTCGCCGCCGACGGGCTGGAAGCGCTTGGCGCGGTTGAGCGCGAGGATATCCACCTCATCATCATGGATGTGATGATGCCCCGCTTGGACGGCATGAGGGCGACCATGAAGATCCGAGAAGACAGGAACATTCCTATCATAATCCTGTCGGCAAAATCCGAGGATCACGATAAGATCACGGGGCTGAACGCGGGCGCGGACGACTATGTGACCAAGCCGTTCAACCCGCTGGAGCTTATGGCGCGGGTCAAGTCGCAGCTGCGCCGCTACACGGATCTCGGCAGCATTGCTCCCGCTAAAAGCGGAGTATTCAGCAGCGGCGGCCTGACGGTTGACGACGAGGCGAAAAACGTCACGCTCGACGGGGAGCAAGTAGCGGTAACGCCGATAGAATACGGGATCCTCAAATTTTTGACGGAAAACGCCGGCAAAGTTTTTTCCATAGAACAGATTTATGAGCGGGTGTGGAACGAACCGGCTTACAGCCCGGAAAACACGGTGGCGGTGCATATCAGGCGGATACGGGAAAAGATCGAGTTCGACCCTAAAAATCCGAAATATTTGAAGGTGGTGTGGGGAATTGGATATAAAATCGAAAAAATCAAGTGACCGGTTCAGTAGGCGCGTCGCCGTTTTTTTCCTCTGTGCGCTGTTTTTCACCGTTTCGGCGGTCGCTCTGGTGGGCGCGCTGAAAATCGACTACGGCGATTTGCGCCACAGCGATTTACGCAATTTTTTTATTGACCGGAATTATGAGGAAAGTCAGGCGATGCAGCATGATTTCGCGTTCACGGCGGACCGGTTGGCTAATGAATTCTATCATTACAGAAACGAGGATTATATAGAGGCGGGCGGAGCGGTCTACGCCCATGAATTTGAAGGCGCCGCGCACAATTTGTTTGACAGTGAAGTATGGCGTTACCGTGAATCCGCGATTCTGGCGGACACTCCCCAACCGGCGACTGAGTCCGCGTTTGGCGAACCGCCCAGACCGGCGCTTGATCTGGGGTATGATCATGACGTCGCGCGGGCGGAATTTGCCGCCCAGAACGAAGAAAGGATCAGGCAGACCGTCATCGCCCAGCAGCTCAGAGATTTCAGGCAGTACGTCAGGCAGTTGGAACAAATCGAGGGGTTTGATTTTTATATAAGCGACGGCGAACATATCCTGACGAATCAGAGCATAGAGGAGGGCGGTTCTGTGGATATGGCCGCTTTTCGCAGCAAAGCGGCCTGGCTGATTTACGGGGACGGCGGCATGACGCAATATCCCTCGCCGACCGCCCGTTACAGGCATATCGCCGCGGATACGGAGAAAGTTTTGTTCACGGATTCCGCGTTCTATGACGATCCGGCCGCGTTCACCGTGTGCCTTTCCTTTGACGATTCCTATATCGCCGAACGGGCCGCGATATTTGGCCGCGTTAAATCACAGCTGCAAGTTCTGGTTCCGATCATCATCGGCGGCTGTCTGCTGGCACTGGCCGCGCTGCTATATCTGATCGCGGTCACGGGCCGCAAAGGCGGAGCCAAAGCGCTTACGCACCCCTTTGACCGCGTATTCACCGAAGTTCAAATCACCGCGGTGATCCTCGCTTTGGTCGGCGAATACTCCGTCCTGGATGCGGCCGTCCGGAGAGTGAACACGACCTACGAATGGGGTTCTTTCGGGGGCTGGGTGGATATCGGTTTATTGGCTCTGCCGGTGGCGGTGCTCGCGGCCGCGGGCCTTTGGTTTATACTCTCCTGCGTCCGCAACTTGAAGGCCGGTTTGTTCTTCCGTAATACTATTATTTGGAAAATATGTCAAATTATTGAAAAAATATGCCGCCGGATATACCAGGGCGTGCATCAGGTTTTTGACCGGCAAAATCCAATGACCAAGCTGGTCATCGTCGCTCTGGCGCTGATCCTCTTATCCGCCACCGTAGTCCTCGCGCCCGTAATGCTGGTACTCGTGCTGGTATTCGCGCCCCGGTGGCTGAAAAAATACGCCGCGGTAAAAAAAGGGGTGGAAGAGGCGCGGCGCGGTAATTTTTCCTGGCGGATCCCCGTGCCGGAGGGCGCCCACAGCGAGTTTGACGAACTGGCCCGCGGCGTCAATGAAATTTCCGGCGCCTCGGGTATCGCTATCCAAAACGAGTTGAAAAACCAAAGGCTGAAAACCGATCTGATATCGAATGTGTCCCACGACCTCAAAACACCCCTGACTTCCATCATCACCTATGTCGATCTGCTCAAGCGCGAGGGCCTTACGAGTCCCGCCGCGCCCGAATATCTTGGTGTGCTGGAGCAGAAGAGCCGGCGGCTGCAAAAACTCACCGAGGATCTGTTCGACGCGGCCAAAGCCTCCAGCGGCGCTATCCCCGTGCGTTTCGCCCGCGTGGATCTATTGTCTTTGATCAGGCAGGGACTGGGGGAGATGGACGCCGGTTTCGCCGCGGCGCGGCTGGAAGTGATACTCAAGGCCAAAGAGGAAAAATACTGGGTCAACGCCGACGGGCAGCTTCTCTGGCGAATTGTGGAGAATCTTATGAGCAATGTGCAAAAATACGCCTTTGAGGGCTCGCGGGTGTACATCGACGTCACGGAGCAGGGATTCGACCGGCGCGAAACCATATTGGAAATGAAGAATATTTCCCGGGCGCCGCTCAACATGCCGGCGGAAGAACTGATGGAGCGTTTCCAGCGGGGCGACGAGTCGAGAACGACGGAAGGCAGCGGGCTGGGGCTGGCTATTGCCCAGGATCTCGCCCGATTGCAAAACGGCAGCTGCCAGGTGAGCGTGGACGGCGATCTGTTTAAAGTTAAGCTCATTCTTGAGCCGTGGCCCGGTGAGCCCGGTCAGGCGGACGCGCCCTTGGCGCCGGATGAGGACGAGGTGGCATAATAAAATAGGCGTTGTCATTCTGTTGGAATGATGTTAATATAATATTGGTTTATCGGGCTATCCCAATAACTCAAATTCGTCATACGAGGAGAAAGCATCATGATCTTGGATACGATCGAAGCAATCAGCACCCGTTTTTCCTGCCGCGCTTTCAGCGGCCAAACCCCGCCGGACGAGCATCTGAACACTATCGCCCAGGCCGCCGTCGCGGCGCCCAGCGGGATGAACCGTCAGCCTTGGCGGGTAATAGTGCTGAAGAACAAGGATCTGCTCGCCGAATTGGAGGCGGAAGGGATGAAAAACCTCGCGGCCCATCCCAATAAAGGCGTCTATGAGCGCATTCTCTCCCGCGGCGGCAAACTCTACTACCACACGCCTTGCATGATGATCGTGCCGCTGGCTAAAGCCGAACCGGCTGGCGCCGAGCTTTTCGACTGCGGGATCGTCGCGCAGAACATCGCGCTTTCCGCGACCGCGCTGGGTATAAACAGCCTGATCTGCGGACTCGCCGCCTTTGCCTTCGCGGGAGAAAAGAAAGCGGAATTCCATGCCCGGCTCGGTTTCCCCGAAGGCTATGAGATCGGCATCGCCGTGCTGCTGGGCTATGCCGAAAACCCCGGCGGCAAGCCTCACGAGCCGGATATGAGCAAAATAAGCTGGGTAGTATAATACAGAATTTCTTGGATTCCGAGACAAGCCCGGACAAACACAAAACCGCTGCGGTAAAAATGTCGCGTTATTGGATTCCGGGACACAAATTTGTCGCCTTCTCTTGACAAGGCTTGACGGATATTGTATACTTGTCGTAAAGTAAAATTACTTTAC
>JAISEW010000013.1 GCA_031263945.1 Gracilibacteraceae bacterium
ACATAAAGAAAAATATCCCCGCGCAGGCCGGACTTGGGGGTGGCAGCGCCGACGCGGCGGCGGTGCTTCGCGCCCTGGACCGCTTGGAGGGGATGCCGCTCAGTCAGGCGGCGCTGGAAGCGGCGGCGCGGCGCTGCGGTTCGGATGTGCCGTTTTGTCTGCGCGGCGGCACTCAGGGGGCGGAGGGCGCCGGAACGACGCTTATGCCTCTGCCGGCGGCGCCGGCTTTGCCGGTGATCATCGTCCGGCCGTCTGTCGGGGTGAGTACGGCGGAGGCGTATCGTCTTTTTGACCGCTGGGGAGAGCCGGAAAAACTTGACAGGGCCGAATGGCGCTCGCGTCTGGCCAGTGGGGGAACGGCGGGAATCGCCTCCGGTTTGCGAAATAATTTTGAACCGGTCATCACCGCTGTTTTGCCGGTCATAGCGGAGATAAAAGCCATGCTTTTACGGGAAGGTTGCAGCGGCGCTCTGCTGACCGGCTGCGGTTCGGCTGTTTTCGGCCTGGCCCCGGCGGGGGGAGAGCGCTTGGCGCGGCGGGCGGAGGCTGAATTCGCCTGCCGGGCTTGGCTGGCCGTTTTTGAGTGATTTTCAATAACTCTGAAAAACCGGCGGGAGTGAAAGTCTTGAAGCGCGGTTTTGCGTGATACGGTAAGAGCATAAGAGGATGAAGGATGTATCCGGTTCGTCGATATCCGTCTCCGTCAGTTCTTTGATGCGGTTGAGGCGGTAATACAGCGTGCTGCGGTGCAGATATAACTGCTCCGCGCATTTTTTGATATTCTTGCCGCTCTCCAGATAGATCCGCAAAGTCTCATACAGTTCCGAACCGCTCCGCGCGTCGTGATCCGACAGCAGATCCAGCACGGGGTGCGGCATATTAGCCGTGATGCCCATGCCGGAGCAGGCCGCCAGCATATCCTCAAACATGCAGTCCGCGTAATAACTGATCCGCGCCCCGCTCTGCGCGTGCGCTAAAGCTCTGACCCCCTGCCGGTAGGCGTTCGGCAAATGATGCAGCGCGGTAAAGGTATTGCTGACGCCGATCTGGATCTTCTCTTTCTCCGCGTACTCCGCCAGAAGCCGCAACTGCTGAGGCGTCAAGGATACGCGGTCAGCTTCTATCGCGTTGAGCATCACCAGATGGTCGTCATGGCAGGTGACGCAGGACGAGACGAACAAGGATTTCAGCTCGAAACGCAGATAGGAGACGAGATTCCGCCTGACGTTAGCGGCGTCGCTGCCGCCGCCGTTTTCGCGGCATCGCACGACCGAAGCGCGCATTTTAGCCGGGATATCTTTTTTACATATATTTTCCATATTTTGGCAGGCGATGTAAAGCTGCTCCTTGTCTTTGGCGTCTAAAATATCCGCCAGCAGCTTCTCCTGGATCGTTCCCATGTACTTAAAGCCGTAAATCGACTCTATCGTATTGGCCGTGACTTTGCTTATCACGGCCAGCTGCTTGAAATGCCTGTTTTCAATCGGAGTATTGCTGGCCCGCATGACGATATTGCCGATGTACCTGTGATTGGCCACCATCCGCGACGAGAGCTTGGGCACGGCGCTCCCCGCGCAAGTCGTAACCAAAAACGGTTCGTTGTCGCCTGTCTTGAGCGTCAGTTCGAGCCGCAGGGCGTCGCTGATAAAATCATGTGAGAAATGCCTGGTTTTCGAGAACTCATGCCACCATAGATCATTGCCGGGCACGTTTTCCGAATAAGCCAGAATATTGTAAGAAATATCCATGACGATGATCGGGTTTCCCACGATGCGAGCAGCCTCGTTGACCATTTCCGTGAGATAGTTCTCTTTGGAAACAGCGAGAAACTTGGCCAGATCCGCCGTAATGCGCAATTCGTCCAGACAGAGATCCTTGGCGGCGTTATAGAGCGGATACAGGTCTTCTTCCTCGGCGATCGCCAGACATTCATGCGCCGCGAGAAAATCCGGAGGAACCTGGCCGCACAGGAGCAGGGGCGTTTGTCCGGAAATCTGTTCGCGTTTGACTTGGGGATAAAGGCCAACATACAAGGTGTCGGGGCAATAGCTTTTGGTTTTTTTGTCTAGGAGACGAACATCTTTGATCTCCAGCCCGGAGACGGCTGAAATCAAGTGCAGCGGGAATTCTCTCAACAGGATATCCATGATCTCGGCATAAATCATCGCAATCGCACCCCCTGTCAGACATTTATAGAATCTCAAAAGAATCAGACTGAACATTTGTATAAAGTACAAAACGGAACCGCGAAAAATGAGATGATGACGCTTGATTCATGATTACGCGCAAGGTAAAACGATATGCTTTCAAATCTTCTTCATTATAGCGGAAATAACCTCGAAAGGCAATACTTTCCCCCGGCAATATTTCAGCGCTGCAGACTCTTTTTCCGGGAAGATACCGCGCAAGTCCGACAAACGTACAATTCCGCCAGTAAATTTTTACATTGATTGCGGATATACAGTAATGCTTAACCCGCCTATAATGAACATCTGTATAACTGCCTGAATAGGCGGGAAGGGGGTGACGAACCGGGGCGAACCGAATCGGAAAGGGGGTAGAGACGCCGCTACGGCCTGATATCGGAAAAATCACGTAATAAGAAGGTGAGGCTGTGTCCGAAAAAGTTATCGCTTGTTACAAATGGGTCCGGGACGAGACTGATATCCGTTTTGACGACGATCTGCGGCCTGATTTCAGCAAAGCGGGCTATAAAATCAGCGATTATGACCGTAACGCCATAGAAGCGGCGGTCCAGGCCGCTAAACAGATGGAATACGCCATCCCCGCCGGCGTCACCGCGGGGCCCGCGCAGGCCGTATCTTCTATGCGGGACGCTCTTTCCCGGGGCTTGGAGGAAGCCTTTCATGTCAATACTGGCGACGTCCAGTACACGGACTATCGCCTTACCGCCGACGCGCTGGCCAAGGGGATCGAAGCGGCGGGCGGCGCCGTTCTGGCCATATGCGCGGAAGGATCCAGCGATCTCTATGGACAGCAGACCGCCTCCCGGCTCGGGGTCACGCTGGGCTGGCCTATTATAACAGCCGTGGTCGCCTTTGAGATCCGCGGCCGCTCTCTCCGGGCGACTCGCAAGCTGGAGAACTGTCTGGAAACAGTCGAAGCTGAACTGCCCGCCGTGATCGCCGTCACCCCGGAAATCAATACACCGGAGCTTCCGGGTATGCGGGCCATAATCGCCGCCAAACGCAAACCGCAGAGGGATATCCCATTGGCCGATCTGTCAATCAGTACGGAGCCGTCGGTCAAAGTGGAGGGAATAAAAGGATATCAGAGCGACCGGAAACGGATCATCTTCGAGCATCCGGAAGCGAGCGAGAATGTTCGCCTGTTCGCCGCGGCGCTGAAAAAAGAGGGGGTCATGTGATGGCCGGTATCTTCGTATTCAGCGACAATCAGACGATTGCGGCTGAGTTGACGGCATATGTAAAACCCTGGGGCGAGCCGGTATCCCTCATCGCCA
>JAISEW010000038.1 GCA_031263945.1 Gracilibacteraceae bacterium
TAAACAGGTTGGACAGCACGGCGGGAACGAACAGGGCGTTATCCCCCAGCCCTTTTGCCAGCGTCCCCCAAACCAGGAAAAACAGCAAGGCAATGATATAAAGGCCCATGAACCGCCCGGCGTATTCCTCCCGTTTTACCCACAGGCGGCGGCCGGCGGCGACGGTGACGACAGCGAGAGGCAATAAGGCGACGGTGGGCAGATAGCTCTGCGCGACGGGCCCTGAAAGGTAAACCCAAAAATTTACAGCAAAAATCGCGCCGCTCAATATGTACACGACGCGCGGGCGCTTCGCGCGCGGCCAATACGGCAGGCGAAAGGCCTCGAGGGTGAAGAGCGTCAAAAACAGCAGCTGCCCGGCGAAGCAGGACATATACGCGCGAAACATCGCGTCGGTAACGCCGCCCGGCGCCAGAAGCTGAACAAGCCCGTTGGTTTCCATCGACATGCGCCAGGCGGTGATCAGAACATACAGGACATACCACAGGTAGATAAGTTTCCGGCGATTGAACAGGAACAACACGAGATGATAAAGCGCCATCATCAGCATCATGCCTATCACGGCGGCAAGCAGGGCGCGGCGCAGCATGGCGTCCCGGAGCATAAGGCTCTCCGCGCCGACGTGGACGCTGTAATTCAGGCCGCCGCGCCCGTCCGCCAGATAGCGGGCGGCTTGGACGACGATCTCCGTTTTGCCGCCTCGCGGGGTAAAGCTGATAAAATCATTGCGCAGCGCTATTTGAAACGCGCCGCCGGCGCCTAATCGCCCGGCCTCATGGACTTTTGCGCCGTTGACGTAAACAACGGCGGCTGTCATGATTTCGGGGATATGGAGCATGAGCGGCGCGTCGCCCGCTGTTTTGAGCGTCAGGCGGTAGGTGGCGCGTCCCTGCGGGGGATAGCCCGCGCTCGTCCACGAGGGCGGCGCGGCGATGAGTGTTCCTCCCTCCGGCGAACTCGCGGCGAAGTCCTCCGGCGCGTAAAGTTTGCCGAAATAAAACTCCCATTCGCCGTCAAGAGGGTAGATCAGGCTGTCAAAGTCCGCGCCCGTGAGGTCGAGAACGCCGCCCCGCGCCCCCGCTTCCCCCATGTGGCGCGGGACGGAAACAGCGTAAAACGCCGCCCCGCTGATGAGCAGGATGGCGAGCAAGGTGAGCAAAAAGCGGGTTTTCGCGGTATGTTTCGTCATGCGCGGGAGCCTCCTTAGCAGGTCTAACTAAGCCGGTATTTTTCCCGCAGGGCCCGCTCTACCTGGGCGGGGACAAAATCCTCGATCCGTCCTCTAAGGCTGCTCGCCCATTTGATGGCGCTGGAACTGACGAAGGAGTATTCCACCTGGGCCATGAGGAATACCGTCTCTATCTCCGGCGCGAATTTTTTGTTCATCATCGCGAGCTGCAGCTCATACTCATAATCCGACATAGCCCGCAAACCGCGGATCAACGCCCTGGCGCCCTGGCGGCGGGCGAATTCCACCGTCAGGCCGCTGAAAACCATGACCTTGATTTTCGGATTGCCGGCCGCTTCCGTTTGCAGCAGCGCCAGCCGCTCCGCCGAAGTGAACAGCGTTTCTTTGTTATTGTCGTCCGCTATCGCGACTATCACTTCGTCAAAGAGTTCCGCAGCGCGGGTCAGGATGTCAAGATGCCCGTTAGTCACCGGGTCAAACGTCCCGGGATACACAGCTTTGATCAATTGATTGCTCCTCCCTGCCAGCGCACGTTGCCGGCCCCCAGACAAGCGCGCAATTCCGTGTCCAGCGCCTCCGCCCGCTGCACGGCCGAACCGCCGTTCAAAGCGTAAGTTTTTTTGCTTTCCTCAAAATACAGCAGCACGGGAATATTGCCGGGATAGGCGGCCAGGGCCGCCGTGACGGACGTTTTGCGCTCCGGATCCATTTCTTCTATGGTACGGCAATCGCGGATCCGCAAAAAGAGTTTTTCGCCCCGGCCGCTCTCCGAGGGCGCGGCCAGCGGGCCGATCCGTTCGGCAAAAAGCTTTTTGTCGTCATCATTCGCGCCGTAGCGGCCGCTCACGACTACGACGGCGTCGCTGACCGGCATGGCGGCCATTCGCGCGAAAACCCGCGGGAATATCAGGACTTCGATCTCGCCCGTCATGTCTTCCAGGGTGAAAGTCGCCATCATTTCCCCCCGTTTCGTCAGATTTTGCCGCGGGCGCGTGACGACGCCGCCCAGCACCACTTTTCCATCCTCCTCTCCGGCCAGACAGGCGGCTATCGTGCCGGTCGTCTGTTCGCGCAGCGCCTGCTCGTGCGCGGCCAGCGGGTGCGCCGTCAGATAAAGCCCGATATACTCTTTTTCCCATTTAAGGATCTCATCCCCTCCGACCTCCGGCAGATCCGGCAGCGTGATCTCATCCGCCATCCCGCCTTCCTGCGGCGACACGTCAAAAAGAGACATCTGTCCGGACTGCCGGTCCTGCTGGCGCCGCTGCGCGAGGCGAAGAGCCTCATCCAGCACGCTCAGGGCCTGGGCGCGGCTCAAGAGCGACTGAAAAGCGCCGGCTTTGATCAAACTCTCCAGCACGCGTTTATTCAAGACGCGCGGATCCAGACGGACTATGGCGTCGTAAAACGAGGCGAACGGCCTGAGCGCCCGCTCGGCTAAAATCATGTCCACCGCCTGACCGCCGACGTTGCGCACCGCCGCCAGCCCAAAACGGATAGCGCCGCCCTCGATCGTAAAATCGCGCCCGCCGCGCTGGGCGTCCGGCGGCAAAACCTCGATCCCCCCGGCCCGCGCTTCCATGATATACCGGGCCAGTTTATCCGTCTCGTTCATGACGGAACTGAGCAGCGAACCCGTGAATTCCAGCGGGTAATTGGCTTTCAGGTAGGCGGTCTGGTAGGAGAGGAAGGCGTAAGCCGTGGCGTGGCCTTTATTGAAGCCATAATTGGCAAATTTTTCCATTAAATCGAAAATGTCCGTGGCCTCCTTGAGCGAGAGGCCGAGTTTCAGCGCGCCGGGAGCCAGCTCTTTTCCGTCCGCGTCCGTGAGGCCGTAGATAAAATTCTGGCGCTCTTTTTCCATGACCTCGACCTTTTTCTTGCCCATGGCGCGGCGGAGCAGATCGGCGCGGCCCAGAGAATACCCGCCGAGGACCCTGGCGATCTCCATGACCTGCTCCTGATAAACGATTATGCCATAAGTGGCGGCCAAGATCGGCTCCAGCGCCGGATGCAGATAACTCACGGGCGCGCCGTGCTTGCGCCGGATGTATTCCGGGATCTGCTCCATCGGGCCCGGCCGGTACAGAGCGATCACAGCGATAATATCCTCGAATTCCGTCGGTTTCAGCTCGCGCAGCACGTTGCGGATGCCCTCGCTTTCCAGCTGGAACACGCCGGAAGCGTCGCCCTCCGCCAGGAGCGCGTAAGTCGCTTTATCATCCAGCGGGAGTTTGGCGATGTCGATCTCCAGGCCGCGGGTTTCCCGGATCATGGCCAGAGCTTTCGTGATGATTGTCAGGTTGCGCAGGCCGAGAAAATCCATTTTCAAAAGGCCGAGACTTTCGACCGTGTTCATCGGAAACTGGGTCATCGGCACACCGTCGCTGGAGCGCTGCAGCGGCAAAAAATCCGTCAGCGGAGCCGGCGCGATCACCACCCCGGCCGCGTGCGTGGAAGCGTGCCGGGGCATCCCCTCCAGGGCGCGGGCGATATCATACAGGCGGCGCGTTTCCTCGTCTTCCTCCACCAGGCGTTTCAGTTCCGGGGAATAACGCAGGGCGTCGTCCAGTTTGACGGGGGCCTGGCCCGGCCCTATTCTCCCCGGCACGGCTTTGGCCACCTTATCCACATGGGCCAGCGGCAGGCCCAGCGCCCGGCCGACGTCGCGCAGCACGGCTCTGGCCCCCATCGTGCCGAAGGTGATGATTTGGCAAACGCGGTCCTCGCCGTATTTTTCCCGCACATAGCCGATCACTTTTTCCCGGCCTTCCGGATCAAAATCAATGTCGATATCCGGCATGGACACGCGTTCCGGGTTCAGGAAACGCTCAAACAGGAGGTCAAAACGCAAAGGTTCTATGGCAGTTATTTCCAGTAAATAGGCCACCATGCTCGCCGCGGCCGACCCGCGTCCCGGTCCCACCGTCACGCCCACCTCCCGCGCGTAGCGGCAAAAATCGGCCACGATCAGAAAATAGCCGGAAAAGCCCATGTCCCGGATGACGCCGAGTTCGTATTCCAGCCGCCGCGTTTCCGCGGGGCCGGCGGCGGGGTAAAAACGGGGAAAGGCCTCCCGGCAGATCCGCTCCAGCCAGGCGTCATGGGTAAAACCCGCCGGGGCGGTGAAATCCGGCAGATGATAATCGCCGAACGTGAATTCCACCCGGCAGCGGGCGGCGATTTCCTCGGTGATGTCCAGCACCCGCGGTTCGCGCCCGAACATTTTCTCCATTTCCGCCCGGCTCTTGAGGTAAAACTCCTGACTGCTGAATGACAGGCGGGAGGGGTCGGACAAAGTCTTCCCCATCTGGATGCACATGAGGACGTCCTGGGCAAAGGCGTCTTCCCGGTTGACGTAGTGCAGGTCGTTCGTCGCGACGAGCGGAATGCCGGTGCGCGCGCTCAAGTCGCGCAGGCCGGCGTTGACGCGGGTCTGCTCGTCGGAGCCGTAATCCTGCATTTCCAGAAAATAATTGCCCGGCCCGAAAATACCAAGATATTCCAGCGCCGCCCGCTCCGCGCCGGCGCTGTCGCCGGCGGCCAGAAGCTGCGCCACTTCGCCGGCCAGACAGGCGCTGAGGCAGATGACGCCGCCGCTGTGCCGCCGCAGGAGTTCTTTGTCCGCGCGCGGTTTATAGTAAAATCCTTCCAGATGCGCCAAGGAAACGATCCGCACGATATTGCGATACCCCTCGTTGTTTTCCGCCAGCAAAATGAGGTGGTAGTTTTTATCGTCGCGGCCGGGGGTCTTGTCATGGCGCGAATACGGGGCGACATAGATTTCGCAGCCGATGATTGGTTTTATGCCCCGGGCCTGGCAGGCGCGGTAAAAATCAATCACCCCGTACATGACGCCGTGGTCGGTGATCGCCAGCGCTTCCATGCCCAGTTCTCCGGCCCGGCGCGCGAGGTCGTCGATGGCGGCGGCGCCGTCCAGCAAACTGTATTGCGTATGCACATGCAGATGGACAAATCCCGGTTTTTCCTTCATCCGTTTCCTATTCCCCTTCCGCCGTCAGTTCTATGGGCAGCGGCAGCGCCATGATCATCTCCCGCAGTTCCGGCCACGCGGAGCGCGTGGTCTGGATGAGGACGTCTCCCGCCTGCCTGTCGGCGGTGGTCACAATGCCGAGATGGCCCAGACCTTCTAAATATTTTGTCAATAACTGGATATCGGCGCGGTCCACCTGCGCGTAAATCAGGCGGTCGCTGTCCGCGAGCGGCGGGACGGTCTCCGCCTTGCGGCGGCGAAGCAGACTGCCGGGCGGCGCGCCGCCGGGGATCTTTAAAGCGACGATTTCCTGGGCGTGGCGGGCCGCGTCCCGCACTCGCCCGTCCGCGCCGGTGATCTCCGTCACGCGAAAAGAGCGCGCCGCCGAGGCCGGGGCCAGTATTTCCAATGTTTCGCCCAAGCGAAAAGCGTTGCGTTCCTCCACTTCCACGCGGCCGTCCGCCGCCGGCCCCAGCACGCGGGCGACAAAATCATATTCCCGCTCATACCCGCCTTCCGCGGCTTCCGCTTCCGGCGTATCCGGCAGCAAAAACCCGGTCGTAAACGGGCGGTGGCTCGCTTTGCCCAGCTCCGTCAGCCAGTCCGGCAGCCGGGCGGCAAAGGCCGCCTCCCCCTCGTCCCACAGCGTATCGATGGCCTGACGGTAAACCTGCACGGTCGAAGCCACATAGTGGACGCTTTTCATTCGCCCCTCTATTTTCCAGCTGCTGAGAGCGAGCGGCCGGAGAAGCGGCAGGAGCGGCAGCAGACACAGATCGCGGGAATTGAGGATATAGGATCCCCGGTCGTCTTCCTCCAGCGGAAAATACTGCCCCGGCCGCCCAGCCTCCGTCAGCGCGTAGGCCCAGCGGCAGGGCTGGGCGCAATCGCCCCGGTTGGCGTCCCGGCCCGTCAGATACCGGCTGAGCAAACAGCGGCCGGAATAAGCCACGCACATGGCCCCATGGACAAATATTTCCAGCTCCCCGGCCGCGGCGGCGGCCACCGCCGTGAGTTCCGGCAGGCTGAGTTCGCGGGCCAGCACGACGCGCCGGAGGCCCTGCCCGAACCAAAATTCCGCCGCCCGAGCGTTGAGACAATTGGCCTGGGTACTCAGATGGAGCGGCAGCGCGGGCGACGCGGCCCGGGCCAGAGCCAGAACTCCGGGATCGGAGATTATGGCGCCGTCCGCGCCCATACGCGCCAATTCCGCTAATAATTCCGCCAGCCCGGCAAAATCGTCTTCTTTGGCAAAAATATTCACCGTCACATAGAGTTTTTTGCCCTGCCCGTGCGCGCAGGCGACGGCTTCCGCCATCTCCGCCAGCGTAAAATTGCCGGCCCGTGCCCGCAAACCGTAATTTTCCGCGCCGGCGTAGACCGCGTCCGCGCCGAATAAAAAGGCGCAGCGCAGTTTTTCCATGTCGCCGGCCGGCGCCAAAAGCTCCGGTTTTCGGCCGGGATTCATTCGCCTGTCTCCGTTTCTGTCTCCGTTCCGCGGCGGCGCAACGCCTCCGCCTGTTCCGGCGGCACTATTTCCTCCACCGCCCAGCCGTCGTCCGCGCCGGCCAGGCTGGCCACATAAGCGTCCCGCATTTTTCGGTTGATGGTCACCATCTTCACATCCGGGCGAATACCGCGCAGTTCAGGCGGGCGCCGGGAAAGCTCCGTTTCCTCGACGACGGGACCCGGTTCCGGCCGCGGGCGGGCCGGGCGCCTGGGCGCCGCCGCATCTCTGCTCCCGCCCGTCTCCCCGCGGCCGGCGCCGGCAAGCGCCGCCCACTCCCGGACGAGTTCCGGGAACTCGGTCACGACGAACACTTCCTGTACGGCGCCGCCGCCTTTAAGTATCAGCTTGCAGCCCGTTTTCGTCTCATACTGATATACGGCGTCATTTTCCCGCGCCCGCGCGGGCTCGATGACACCGGGGATGATATCCGTCACGACGTCCAGCTCGCTCAGCGATTCCAGCAACTCGAGCGCGCCGTCTATCATGTGATGCTCTCTTTTTATCTTGCTATGGCGATATTTCACGAGTAAATACGCTCCTGCCGCCAACAAGCGGTCATTCCGGAAAAGACGCGCCTGCCGCGCCCGCCCTACCGGAAAATTGTATCATGTTTGACGAGCGGATTCAATATCAGGATACCTCTAAATACTCAGAGTCGATGCCTCCGCCAGCAATTTTCCCGTCAGGCTAGGCGGAGGAAGGAGGCATACCCGGGGCGGTATGGTGACTGACGACAACGACGCCGGACGGGAAAAGGGCGGCGGAGGCGCGACGAGTGAGTATTTAGAGGTGTCCATTCTTTTCACAAGTGAAACACAGTTCCTTTTCCCAGCCCGGCAGGGCGAAAAACTCCTCCGTCTTAAAAGGGGTCGCGCTGTAAAAGCAATCCGGGAACACGACCGTCTTCCGGAGCCGCGCCGTCGTCAAAATATCGCACAGACCGCTGCGCAGTCCGACGAACCGGCCCGCGTACTCGGCGGCGGATATGATCCGGCTGAGCGGGACGCGAAGCGGCACGGTCCCGCGAACGGCCGCCTCTTCCCCGTTTACGTTCGTGCAAACGAGATACCCCTCGCGCCGCCACTGTGCGGCGATACCCTCCCAAAAAGCGGCCGGCGGCCCGGCGACGCTGCGGGCGTACGGGGCGAGGACGACGGTTTTGTCTTTGACAAGGCGCACAGGCCCGTCGTAAGGCCGCAAATCCGTGGGCGCGGCCGGTTCGGTCCCGGGCGGCAGACCGTAGACGGCGAGACGGTAATAATCGATGAACGACAGGAAGCGTTTGTCCAAATACTTAATGATATTATCCGTGTACGGGCGGTCGTGGTGGGCGATCAGGCAGTTTTCCGCGCGGGTGAAAATAAGAGCCTGGACCAGTTCGTCCATTTCCGCGCCGCTCAGCGCCACGATATGCGGCATACCGAAGATCTCGGCGACCTGACGGCAGCCTTCCCCGGTCACGACGGCAAGGGCCGCGCCGATCCCCTGTTTTGCCTGATAAGCGGGCAGAAAAGCCATCGCCCAATACGCGTCGCCCAAGGCGTTATACGGACAAACGACAAGAAAGTCCTCCGGGCGCTCTGACCGGATCCGGGCGAGAGTTTTCGCGCCGCGCCGCATGCGCGCGTATTTGCGGGAGACGGTTTCCGGGGTGAGGGAGTATTCGCTGAAAGAATCATAGTCCGCCGCCTGCACGATTTCGCCGTCATAGCCGAGCCGCCGCAGTTGGGCCGACATCTCCGCGAAAAAACGCGAGGCGATGAGAACTGCGCTGCCGGCGGCGGTATAGCCGCGGATAGTTTCCGGCGGCGCGATCGGGATATCGCGGTACGAAAGCCCCTGCTTCGAGACGCTGTTGTCGAGGATAGCGGCGGGAGAGACCCCGCGCGCCAGCAGACAGTCCGCCATTTCCTCCGTAGCGCGGCAATGCCCGAACAGAAACACCGCCCGTTCGACTAACGAACGTTTGTTAAACAAGGTGTTCAGCACGCCCAGCATCTCCGTTTTATGACGCTGCTCCATCTTACAGCGATCCCCCCTCGCCCCTTCGGGTCCCCCGATTTTATTTTTCCGGTTTCAAAACATAGTGAGCATATCTTTTATCACCGATCTTTTCAATTGTGCCATCACGGACCATCTCGCGGAGCAACGCTATGACACGGCCGTCGCTTAAGCCGATAACGCCGGCATAATCAGCGACTCGCGCCTGACCGTTTTCACCGGTTCACCGGTACACTTCTGTCTTTCCTCGCGTCAAAGTAGCGGGCAACATTGTAATCGTGCGTGGCAACAAAAATCTGTACGCCGTTTTTGGCGAGTTCGAGTAAAATATCTACCAACACGGGCACGAGTTCCGGGTTCAGGCTGTTTTCCGGTTCATCCCAAAAAAGCACGGAACCAGTTTTTAGCAACCCGTTACGAAGAAGTTTGTACAGCAATCCAAATTTACGATGACCTGATGCCACAAGTGACATCTCTGTCATCTGCCCGACATTATCTTTCTTCTTTACATAAAAAATATCATTTTCAAGAATTACTTCTCCTCCAACAATATTTTCTATTGCCGTAAATACATTTGCTTCACCGCTTGGATAGCCAATTACACTTGGTTGCTTGGCATTTGCGATAATAT
>JAISEW010000051.1 GCA_031263945.1 Gracilibacteraceae bacterium
CCCTTCCAGACGCACCTTGCCCGCCGCGATCAGGCGCACCGCCTCCGGCAGCAGCAAATGCTCTTCTTGCAAAATGCGCGCCGCCAGCGTTTCTTCCGTATCTTCTTCGTACACCGGCACGGTCTGCTGTAAAATAATGGGACCCGTGTCCGTACCGGCGTCCACATAATGCACCGTGCAGCCGCTGTAGCGCACACCGGCGTCCAAGGCCTGGCGCTGGGCGTTCAGGCCGGGAAAAGACGGCAGCAGGGCGGGATGGATATTGATGATGGGGCAGCCGATATCCCGGATAAATCTTTCGCTGAGGATCCGCATGTAACCGGCCAGGATCAGCAGTTCTGCCTCTAATTCCTCAAACCAGAACATGACGGCCCTCTCCTGCTCCTGCCGGCTGGAAAAAAGGGCGGGCGGAAACGCCCTCGTCGGCACTCCCGCTTGTTCCGCGCGGCCCAGCGCCTCCGCGTCTGCGTTGTCCGAGCCGACTCCGACAAACTTTACCGCCAGAGCGCCTGTTTTCACGGCGTTAAGCAGCGCCTGCAGATTGCTGCCGCGCCCGGAGGCCAGCACCCCGGCTTTCATATTCATATATTTAGTTTTCTTATTGATCAGCACGTCCCGCCTTCACTCCTCATAAGCGACCCCCGCGCCCGCCTCTACCGCGCCTATGAGCGCCCACGGCTCCCCCGCCGCGGCGAGAGCGTCCGTCAGGGCCGCCTGCTGGTCGGGGGGGGCGACGACGACATAGCCGATACCCAGGTTGAAAGTCCGCCGCATTTCCGCTTCCTCTATCCCGCCGCGCTCCCGCAGCAGGCGAAAAACAGCCGGCTCCTCCCAGGCGCGCAGCCGCAGACGCGCCCCCAATCCCGGCGGCAGAACGCGGGGAATGTTTTCCGTCAGCCCGCCTCCCGTGATATGCACCATGCCGGTGATATCCGCCCGCTCCAGGAGAGAAAGCACGGTGCGGGCGTAGATGCGGGTGGGCGTGAGCAATTCTTCTCCGAGCGCGCGCGTCAGGCCGGCCGGCGTCTCGCCGTAAGTCTGCGGGGGAAAAACGCGGCGGGCGAGAGAAAAACCGTTGCTGTGCAGCCCGCTGGAGTAAAGGCCGAAGATCAGATCGCCCTCCCGGATCCGCGAGCCGTCGATCAGGCGGTCCCGGTTAACGATGCCGACGGCAAACCCGGCGATATCATACTCCCCCGCCGCGTAGAAACCGGGCATTTCCGCCGTTTCCCCGCCCAGCAGGGCGCAGCCCGCCAGACGGCAGCCTTCCGCCACCCCGGAGACGATGGCGGCCGCGCGGTCGGGATCCAGACGGCCGACGGCCAAATAATCCAGAAAAAACAGGGGCTCGGCCCCATGCGTCAAAATATCGTTGACACACATCGCCACGACGTCCTGCCCGATCGTTTCATGGCGGTCCAAGGCAAAAGCGACGCGCAGCTTGGTGCCGACGCCGTCCGTGCCGGAAACCAGCACCGGATCGGGGTACTTAGCCAGATCCGGCGCGAACAGCCCGCCAAAACCGCCTAGGCCGCCCAGCACGCCGGGCCGGTGCGTAAGGGCCGCGGCGGGCTTCATTTTTTCCACGGCCAACTCCCCGGCCGCGATATCGACGCCGGCCTCCCGGTAGGTGAGACTTTTCTTTTCCGAGGTCATCATATCACCGTAGTTAGCAATCGCTAACGCTTTCCAAACTGTCTTTACACTGGTCACGCGGAGGAGGAACCGGGTAAACGCCGGTAAAACAGGCCATGCAGTAGTCCCGGTCGCGGAGCGCGGCGCGCAGGCCCGCTTCCGAAAGATAATACAGACTGTCGGCCCCGATAAAACGCCGGATGCCCTCCACGTCCATGTTGTTGGCGATGAGCCTTTCCCTTTCCGCCGTGTCGATGCCGTAATAACAGGAATGGCGCACGGGCGGCGAACTGATCAGCATATGCACCTCCCGCGCCCCGCAATGCCGCACGAGCTGGATCAGTTTCAGGCTCGTCGTGCCGCGCACGATGGAATCGTCGACCATCACCACGTTCTTGCCGCGCAGGACGTGCTCGTTGCCGTTCAGTTTGATTCGCACGGAATTCTCCCGCATTTCCTGAGTCGGCTGGATAAAAGTGCGCCCCACATAGCGGTTTTTCATCAGCCCTTCGGCAAAATGCCGCCCCGTAGTCTGGGCGTAACCGAGCGCCGCCGGCGTGCCCGAGTCCGGGACCGGGATGACCAGATCCGCCTCCAGCGGGTATTCGAGGGCCAGCTGCCGCCCCATGCGAAAACGGCTTTCCCAGACGTTGACTTTATCTATCGTGCTGTCGGGCCGCGCCAGGTAAATATGCTCAAACGAACAATGGGCCGTCTCGCTCCCGCTCACGCTCTGGAGAGAAGACAGGCCCTCGGCGCTGATGGTCGCCACTTCCCCCGGCCGCACGTCGCGGACAAATTCCGCGCCGATAACGTCAAGCGCGCAGCTTTCCGAGGCGAAACAATAGCGGCCCTCCAGCACGCCGATGCAAAGAGGGCGAATGCCGTGGGGATCCCGGGCGCCGATGATCTTGCCGTCGCCCATGATGAGGATGGCGTAAGCGCCGCGAATATCCATCATCGTTTTGATCACGGCGTCTTCCAGATTATGGCGTTTATAGCCGGCGATCAGATTCAGGATGATCTCGCTGTCCGTCGTCGAGTGAAAAACCACCCCGCGCTGACACAGTTCTTCTTTCAGGCGCGTGGCGTTGGTCAAATTGCCGTTGTGGACGAGAGCCATCATCCCGTGCTGAAAATGCACGACGAGGGGCTGCGCGTTCGCCAAAAGGCTGGACCCGGTGGTCGAATAACGCACATGGCCGAGGGCCATTTTTCCCCGCAATCCGGTGATGAGCGCGTCGTCGGCAAACACTTCCGCCACGAGGCCCATCGCTTTATGGACATTGATCCGGCGCCCGTCGGAAACGGCTATGCCCGCGCTCTCCTGGCCGCGGTGCTGCAAGGCGTACAGGCCGAAATACGTCAGCCGCGCCGTATCCTGCTCAGGGGCGTAAATACCAAACACTCCGCATTCTTCCCGTGGTTTATCGCTATTCATGCGTCAAAAACCCCTCATATTGAAGATCCGCGTCAGAACCAATGCCTCCGCCAACAATTTAGTCCATCAGATCCCCCAGCGCGTTCTCGTAGGCGGCGCGGCAGCGCGCGCGCTCCGCGTTCAGGGCGGGGGCGCCGCCCAAGGCGACGGTCAGTCTGTCGCCGCCCGTGACCCCGATACAGGCAAACGGCTGGCCCCACTTCGCCGCCAGAGCCGTAAGCTCCCGCTCCGCCTCGGCCGCCGCTGTCAGTATATAGCGGCCCGGCCCCTCGCCAAAGAGGGCGGCCAGGATTTCCCCGCCCGGCAGATCCACCCGCGCCCCGACGGCGGCGGCCATCTCCGTCAGCGCCACCGCGAAACCGCCTTCCGCGATGTCGCGCGCCGCCGCGAGCAGTCCGTCTTCATGCGCCGCCAGCACAAAATCCAGCCGTTTTTTCAAGGCGGGCAGATCTAAGGGCGGCAGCGCTCCGGCCACCAGCCCCTCAAACTGGCTCAGGTATTCGGAACCGGCCAGCAGACCTTCGGCCGGTCCCAGCAGGAAGATCTTTTCCCCGGCGGCCGGGAAAACAGCCGGGCAGAGCTTCTCCACATCCGCCAGCAGCCCCACCATGCCGATCATCGGCGTCGGATATATCGCCCGCTCCGGCGTTTCGTTGTAAAAACTCACGTTCCCCCCGGTCACCGGGGTGGCAAAAGCCGCGCAGGCCGCCGCCACCCCGGCGCAGGCCTGTTCAAACTGCCAGAAGATCTCGGGATGTTCCGGGTTGCCGAAATTCAGACAATCGGTGATCCCCAAAGGCCGGGCCCCCGCGCAGACGATATTCTGCGCCGCCTCCGCCACCGCCCAGGCGCCGCCGTAAAACGGATCCATATAGGTCAGGCGGCTGTTGCAGTCCGTCGTCAGGGCTATGCCCCGCCGCGCCCCCCGTATCCGCAGCACGGCCGCGCCGCCGCCCGGGAGCGCCGCCGTGTTGGTGCCCACCTGATGGTCATATTGCCTGTATACCCATGATTTTCCAGTAATGGTAGGATTTCTCAACAGTGCCAGCAGGATATCCTCCGCCGGCCGCCGCGGCCGCAGCCCGCTCAGATCCGCGGCGCGCAGCTCGGCGATATAGGCCGGTTCCCGCGCCGGCCGCCGGTAAACCGGCGCTTCTTCCGTCAGAGCGGCCACGGGAACGGAGGCGATCACTTCGCCCCCCTCCGTCAGGCGCAGCAGACCGTCGCCCGTCACCCGGCCGATCGTCGCCGCCTCCAGGCCCCAGCGCGTCAAAACTTCCTCCACCTGCGCCTCGCTGCCGGCGCGCGGCACGACCAGCATCCGCTCCTGCGATTCGGAAAGCATGATTTCGTAGGGCGTCATGCCCGTCTCCCGCCGCGGCACCAGATCCAGATCGATTTCGACGCCGCTGCCGCCCCGCCCGGCCATTTCCGAGGCGGAGCAGGTCAAACCCGCCGCGCCCATATCCTGGATGCCGATGAGGATGCCGGCCTGGATCAATTCCAGACAGGCTTCCATCAGCAGTTTTTCCATAAAAGGATCGCCAACCTGCACGGCGGAGCGGCGGGATTCCGATTCCGCCGTCAGTTCCACCGAAGCGAACGTCGCGCCGTGGATCCCGTCCCGGCCCGTGCGCGCCCCGACGATCATCACCGGGTTGCCGGCGCCTTTGGCCGCGCCGGTCGCGATGTTTTCCCGCCGCAGGATCCCGACGGCCATGACGTTGACCAGCGGGTTGCCGCTAAAGGCCGGGTCAAAATAAACGTCGCCGCCGACAGTCGGGATGCCGATGGAATTGCCGTACCCGCCGATGCCCCGCACGACGCCGCGCAGAAGCAATTTATTGTTTTCCTCCGTCAGCGCGCCGAAGCGCAGCGCGTCCAGCACGGCCACCGGCCGCGCCCCCATGGTGAAAATATCGCGCAAAATGCCGCCCACGCCGGTCGCCGCTCCCTGATAAGGTTCGATCGCCGAGGGATGGTTATGCGACTCCATCTTGAAGGCGACGCCCCACCCGTCGCCGATATCGAGGATCCCGGCGTTTTCCCCCGGCCCTTGCAGCACTTGCGGCCCCGTCGTCGGAAATTTGCGCAATACCGGCTTGGAAGTTTTATATGAACAATGCTCCGACCACATAACGGCAAAAATACCGACTTCCAGGTAATTGGGCTCCCGGCCGAGCCGGGCGGTTATCTTGGCGTATTCGTCGTCCGAGAGGCCCATGCCGCGCCAGACTTCAGGCTCCATATCCTTTATTCCTTTCCGGCGAGGACAGAGCGGAACATGCCGCCGCCGTCCTCGCCGCCGATCAGAGGCTCCACGGCGCGCTCCGGATGCGGCATCATGCCGAGGACGTTGCCCGCGCGGCTGACAATACCGGCGATATTATTGACGGAACCGTTGGGGTTCCCGGCCGCGTCTGCCGCGCCGCTCTCCGTCACATAACGAAAAACGACGCGCCCTTCCTCCTCCAACTCCCGCAGGCCGGCCGCGTCGATGTAATAATTGCCCTCGCCGTGATTGACCGGCAGACTCACGATCTGTCCGGGCGCGTAAGCGCGGGTGAACGCCGTCGCCGCGTTTTCCACCCGGAGATGCTGCGGGGCGCACACAAAACTGAGTCCGGCGTTTCGCAGCAAGGCCCCCGGCAGCAGGCCGCATTCTGTCAAAATCTGGAATCCGTTGCAGATGCCCCAGACCAGCCCGCCTTCCCGCGCGTGGCGGATCACGTCCGGCATAACGGGCGAATAACGGGCGATAGCGCCCGCGCGCAGATAATCTCCGTAAGAAAAACCGCCCGGCAGCACGATGAGGTCAAAACCGCGCACCGACTTTTCCTGATGCCAGAGCATCTCCGCCTCCGCGCCCATGACCCGCCACGCTTCTTGGCAGTCGGTCTCGCAGTTGGAACCGGGAAAACGCACGATCCCGATTTTCACGGCCGATCCTCCAGGGAAAAAGCATATTCCTCGATCACGGGGTTGGACAGCACTTTGCGGCAGATCTCCTCCAGCGCCGCCTCCCCCGCCGCCCGGTCCAGCCCTTCGCTGAGAGTTATTTCCATATACTTGCCGACGCGCACGGCCTCGACGGGATGGCCCATCTGGCGCAGCGCCTTTTCCACCGCGCTGCCCTGCGGGTCGAGGATGCTCTTTTTCAGCGTCACCTTCACATAAGCCTCAGGCATCTTCCAGCGCCTCCCGCAGCCGGGCGAACACTTCGGCGTATGCTTCCTCCGCCTTGCCCAGATCGCGGCGGAAACGGTCTTTGTCCAGTTTTTCCCCGGTCGCCCGGTCCCAAAAACGACATGTGTCGGGCGAGATCTCGTCGCCGAGCAGCACATGCCCCTCCCAGACGCCGAATTCCAGTTTGTAATCGACCAAGGTGACGCCGGCTTTCTCGCAGACCGCGCGCAGCAGTTCATTGACGCGAAAAGCCATGCGGCGCATATCGTCCAGCTGCGGCTGGGTCGCCCAGCCCAGAGCCAGAGCGTGCGTGTCGTTCACCATCGGGTCGCCCAGTTCGTCGTCTTTATAATAAAGCTCGAAAACGGGTTTTTTCAGCACATAACCTTCCTCTTTGCCCACGCGCTGGGATAAACTGCCGGCCACGACGTTGCGCACGACTATCTCCAGCGGTATCATGTTCAAACGGCGCACGATCTGTTCCCGGTCGCTCAAAAGCTTGACGAAATGAGTCTCGATCCCGTTGTTTTCCAGATACTCAAACAGCAGGGCCGACATCTTATTGTTCACAACGCCCTTTTCCTCGATCGTGCCGCGCTTTTGCCCGTTAAAAGCCGTGGCGTCGTCTTTGTATTCGATCCAGTAATAGTTGTGATCGGTGGTGTCATAGACCCTTTTGGCCTTGCCTTCGTAGCGCTGCGCCAATTTTTCCATTTTGATACGCCCTCCCGTTTTCATTCCGTTCAATCTTGCCCCGGCTCAGCGAGTCCGGCCCGGCGGAAGATCTCCTCCACCTGAGCGGTATGGCAGCCATAATCAAAGAGCGCCGCTATTTCCTCCTCGCTCAGCCGCCGCCTTATATCCGCGTCCGCCAGCACGCGCTCATGAAAAGAGCTTTGCCCCTCCCAGACCGCCATGGCGTTTTTCTGCGTCAGGGCGTAAGCGTCCTCGCGGCTCATCCCTTTATCCACGAGAGCGAGCATGACCCGCTGGGAAAATATAAGCCCCCGTGTTTTTTCCAGATTCTCCTTCATCTGTTCCGGGTAAACGCGCAGCCCGCTCACCAGAGCCGTCGTTTTCGCCAGCATATAATCCAGCGCGATTGCCGCGTCGGGCAATATGACCCGTTCCGCCGAAGAATGGGAGATATCGCGCTCATGCCACAGGGCCACGTTTTCCAGGGCCGTGACGGCGTAACCGCGCAAAAGCCGGGCCATACCGCTGATCCGCTCGCCCGTCACCGGGTTTTTCTTGTGGGGCATGGCCGACGAGCCCTTTTGTCCTTTGGTAAAATTTTCCTCCACTTCCCGCACTTCCGTGCGCTGCAGATGGCGGAGTTCCGTGGCGATCTTGTCCAAGGTGGCGCCGATCCCGGCCAGCACCGTGACAAAAAAAGCGTGGCGGTCGCGCTGGATGATCTGGGTGGACACCGGCGCCGCTTTCAGGCCGAGCGCCCGGCAGACGTGCTCCTCCACGCGGGGGTCCACATTGGCGAACGTGCCTGCGGCGCCGGAGATCTTGCCGGCGCGGACGTCTTCCCGCGCGTGGACGAGGCGTTTCCGCTGCCGTTTTATTTCGTCAAACCAGAGCGCGAATTTAAGACCGAAGGTGACGGGCTCGGCGTGGACGCCATGCGTCCGCCCTATTTGCAATGTGAACTTATAGGCCAACGCCTTTTCCCGCAGGGCGGCGGCTAACTCGTCCATCCGCGCGAGCAGGAGGTCGGCGGCGGCGGTGAGCTGCAAGGCCAGCGCCGTGTCCAGCACGTCGGAACTGGTCAGGCCGAGATGGATATATTTCGCGTCCTCGCCGACGTATTCGGCCACATTGGTCGTAAAAGCCAGCACGTCATGATTGGTGGTTTTTTCGATCTCCCGCACGCGTTCCCAGGAAAAAGCGGCGCGGGCTTTGATGTTTTCCAGCGAGGCCGCCGGCACGCGGCCCAGGCGGGCCCAGCCCTCGCAGGCGGCTATCTCAATGCGCAGCCAGAGTTCAAGCCGATACTCGTCCGTCCACAGACGCCCCATCTCCGGCAAAGTATATCGCTCTATCAAGGTTTCTCTCCGTTCCGCCGCGCGGCCAGCGCCCGGTCTTTCGCCTCGACGCCCGCCGCCAGAGCGGCGCGGTAGGCGGCGAGAGCGGCCCGCAGCTTCGGGTCGCCGACCGCCAGAATTTGCACGGCCAGAAGCGCCGCGTTTTTCGCCCCGTTGACGCTGACGGCGGCCACCGGTATGCCCGGCGGCATCTGCACGGTGGAATAAAGCGCGTCCACACCGGAGAGCGCGCCGCTTTGGATCGGCACGCCGACGACCGGCAGCGTCACCGCGCCCGCGATCATGCCGGCCAAATGCGCCGCCATCCCCGCCGCGGCGATGATCACCTGCCCGCCGCCCGCCGCGAATGTCTCGGCCCAGGCCACGGTGCGCCCCAATGTACGGTGCGCCGATGAAACTTTCATCTCATAGTCCACGCCGAATTCCTCCAGAGTCCGCGCAGCTTCTTCCATAACGCCATAATCGGAATCGCTGCCCATGACAATGCCGACCGCCGCCATAATCAACCTCCAGTTTTCAGCCAAATTATACACACAGCAACAAAATCTATTGTACTCAAAAAAAAGGTTTTGGTCAAGTCGGGCAAGAATATGTACAAGGACCCATGGGAAAAGATGAGCGACGGCGAAATCCTCAAAAGCGGCTGTTTGAGAAAAAACATTTTTCCTGGACGGAAAGCTCAACGCTTGGAAGTTAGGGACTGTTTGGAAATAAACAGTCCCTTACTGCGTTTCCGCAACGTCCAGCCATTACGAGTGAGCGATGAAAAAAATCAGGGCGCATAAAAAGACTTAGGGAACCCAATAATGCATTACGGCGACTACAAAACAATTCTTTCCCCGCAAAACGGGATGAATCTGTACCGCGGCTGTTCGCACGGCTGTATCTATTGCGACAGCCGCAGCGCGTGTTACCAAATGAGCCACCTGCATGGTCGGCACAGGCGCGATGTGCGACCCGCATCTTCATTTGGAGGATGAACTTAGAATAACGCGGCAATGCCTCTCGCTGATTGAAAAATACGGTTTTGGTTTGGCTATTCAGATAAAATCAGATCGTATTTTACGAGATTTGGATATACTTGTATAACACTGACGCCGTATTCGCTTATTTGCGGGAGTTCGAAGCCAAAACCCGTCAACTGTCGCTCTGGGAACACTGATATGGGGAGGGATGCGGCAGTCGCGATTCTCCATGTCGCGACGGCGACTGGCATTAACAGACTGTCAAGCCAATGCCCAGGCCTCCCTGATCGTCCGTTTGCAGTTTGCTATGATCAGTTCCGAGGTCTCAAGCGGCAGGAGCGGACGCACTTCGGCGCTGACCACCGGTCGTTTTTCCGGGCCGATCAGCTCCAGATCTTTCAGTACCCTGAAATAGTCCCGCACCTCCGGAGTGCTGATCTCGCCGCCGGGGACGCCAAACCGCGGCTGCAGATCGCCATAAAGGGGATCCAACGGGTCTTTGTATAAACAGTTGCCGATATGGAATGCTTTTACATATTTTACCAGCAAAGTCAGGGTAGTCCGGGGATCCTCTCCCAGCAGGGGAAAATGCGATAAATCTGTAAGCAAACCGAAGTTTTCGTATTCGGGGCAAAGAGCTTCGGCGATTTCTAAGGCGTCCTCCGCCGGGCCGATCAAAGACTCTTTGTCGATCGCCCGGTCAAACAGCTTCAAGGTGACTAAGGGGCCGCCCATTTTTTTCGCTATTTCCA
The DNA here is from genome assembly GCA_031263945.1 of Gracilibacteraceae bacterium. GTDB lineage: Bacteria > Bacillota > Desulfitobacteriia > Desulfitobacteriales > Syntrophobotulaceae > JAIRRL01. The sequence continues at coordinate 10,034 of JAISEW010000051.1, forward strand.
AAATTTGGGTTAAGGAATCTATCAGCAGCCGCTTCGCCTCGCCGCGCTTTTTCGGGCCGGGATCTTTGCCTGCCGGGATCCGGACGGCGCTCGCCCCAAGATCGTGAGCCTCTTTTAGACAGTTCTTCACGGCGTTCAACGCTTTTTTTCGCTCTCCGGGGTCTAAATGGTTCAGGCTCAGCTTGTTGGGGAAAAGGGTGGGCTGACAGGCATAGGCTACGTCAAGCCCGGAGATTTCCAGCACCTTGGCGGCTTCGGTCCGCTGTTTCACATCCTTGATCGCGCCTACCTCGACCGCGGTAAAAAAGTCGTCCTCACAGATTTTGCCCAGAGTCTCAACGATGGGACCGGAACCGTTCACACACTCCGGGAAAGCTTTAAAATGCACGATACCTATTTTCAAATCGCGATAAATAGAATGATCCATGTCCTTCCCTCCTCGTATAATTATAAAAGCGCGTTGCAGGCTATTTCAACCGGGTGGTACTCATTCAGGGCGTCGACTTTTTCGAAGCTCATTTGTACTTTACCCGGATCAAAGCCCTGTTCCCTGAAGACCTCCATGACCAAGCCCACATTCGCCAGATCGGTCAGATAGGTTGTGAAAGACCAGGCCTTCTCAAGGAAGGTGCCGCTGGACTTCAGGTTCGTGTCCAAGTTCTGCAGGCATTGCTTAGTTTGAATCCTCAGATCCTCGCTTACAAGGCGCTGAGTCTCCGGACTGATGGCTCGCACTCCGGAACCGTATACCCGCCCGGCGACCACTGCGGTTCGGGAAAAAGGTCCGGTGGGGATCTGCCCCTTGAAACTGTTGATCATGGTATGGGGAGCCTTAGTGGCTGTGAAAAGCAGACGCGCTTTCGCTCCGGCTTTATAGCCGCCCCGCTCCAAAATGATCCGGCAGGGATAGTGTTCCGGCGTCCATAATGCTTTCTGGGCTTCGTTGACGACAGAGCGATCCCGCATGTCAGCGACCTCGGCGATGATAAAGACGACATTGTTCAGATCCATGCCGTCTTCCGCCAGCGTCGACTCTGCCAGCCGGAAAATGATCTTCAGCTGTTCGGCGAGATCGGTGTTTTCCATCGCCGTATGGCTTGCTTCCAACAGTTCGGCGCTGTCAAAGGTGATCAGTTGGTTCATTGGCTGTCCTCCTTGCTTTTTTGAATATGCAGACTGCGGGTGGCGATAAAATCCACGCCGGTTCCGAGGATGTCCCGGCAGACCGCGTCGCCGGTCAAAACCGGGGCTTGAAGCTCAACGCCGTCCAAAAAGCGTACCGCTTCAAGTACTTTGCTTTTCGGGATGGGCCGGCCGGTTTTTACCGGACAACGCGGTTGCCCGGTCCCGCTGATCCTGACGGTGGAAGTGACGGTTCGCACCGGGTTCATAAATTCCGAGCGTCCGTATTCTTCGCCGCGGGCGCAACCCTGACCCTGGATCTCGCCGCTTTCGGCCATCCGGAGGCGGCAGCTTTTCGGGCAAACGATACAGATCATGCGCACTCCCCCCCGTTCAGCCGGATCTCGATCTGTTTGGTCTTAGCCCGGCACAGCGCCGCCGCCGGTATCGTGATCCGTTCCATTTCGCTGGGAACGACCACCTCTCTTTTGAAGGAACAGAGCAGTTCTGATCCGGAAAGAACCTCGATCGCCGCGTCACGGGAGACCTTGGTCGAACGGAGGAAAAAGCTGACCCCCTTGCCGAACTGTTCCGCTCTGATCTTTTGCGGAACGACAGAGGCGACGCCTTCACCGTTTTGGATCAAAAGCGCGTCCTGCCTGCCGGCCGCGTATTGTTTCACATGAACCGCCGCGGCTTTTCCGGCGTTGTGTCCTTCCCGGCTCACATTATCGACCACATCGTGGACGTGCAGCACATTGCCGGCGGCAAATATTCCGGAAACGGAGGTCTCATAGTTTTCAAAAACCACCGGGCCGTTGGTTCTGCTGTCTATCTCGATCCCGGCGCCTAAGGAGAGTTCGTTCTCAGGGATCAGACCTACTGAGAGCAGTACGGTATCGCAGTCAAACTCGAGTTCGCTCCCCGGCACCGGCCGCCGGTTTTCATCGACTTTGCTGACGACGACCCGCTCTACTCTCTGTTTACCGCAGATCTGTGTGATGGTATGAGAGAGGTACAAGGGGATGCCAAAGTCGTCAAGGCACTGGACTATATTGCGGGTCAACCCGTTGGAATAGGGCATGATTTCAATACAGGCAAGCACCTTTGCACCCTCGAGGGTCAGGCGCCGAGCCATGATCAGACCGATGTCGCCGGAGCCGAGGATAACAATCCTTTTACCGACCATGTATCCTTCCAGATTCACATAGCGCTGGGCTGTACCGGCGGTGAAGATACCGGCCGGGCGGTCTCCCGGCGTGCGAATCGCTCCCCGGGAACGTTCGCGGCAGCCCATGCTCAGTATGACGGCGCCGGCCTCTATCTGCTGATAGCCGTGCTTTTTGCTGACACAGTATATAGTTTTATCGGCGCAGAGCCGCAGCACCATCGTATCCAACCAGACGTCTACAGGCAAATCCCTGACTGTTTTGATAAAACGTTCGGCGTATTCCGGGCCGCTGAGTTCCTCATGAA
>JAISEW010000059.1 GCA_031263945.1 Gracilibacteraceae bacterium
TCACGGCGGCCGGCGATGATCTGACGGGCTTCCAGGGCGTCCCCGGCTCTTTTTCCGAAGAAGCCCTGATCCGCTGTCTGGGCGAGACGGCGCCCCGCCGCGCTTACGCCGAATTCGAGGACGTTTTTGCCGCGCTGGCCAAGGGGGAGATCCGCCGCGGCGTCCTGCCCATCGAAAACTCCTCGACCGGCGCGATCGGCCCCGTTTACGACCTGCTGCGCCGCTATGATTTTATCATCACGGCGGAAACTTATGTGCGCGTCAATCAGCACCTGCTCGGCCTCCCCGGCGCGCGGCCTGAGGATATCCGCGAAGTCTACTCCCACTCCCAGGGGTTGGAGCAATGCGGCGATTTTCTGCGCGGCCACCCGGATTGGCGGCTGATCCCCCATCACAATACGGCGACCAGCGCCAAATTCGTGGCCGACTCCGGCCGGAAAAACCGGGCCGCCATCGCCGGCAGCCGCGCCGCGCGCATTTACGGCCTTGACATCCTCGCCCCCTGTATCAACACGCGCAAGCGCAATTACACCCGGTTCGTCGTCGTCGGCCCGGCGGCGGAAGCCGCCCCGCCGTCCGCCCGCGGTAAAATAAGCGTGCTGTTCACGCTGGCCCACCGCGCCGGGGCGCTGCAAGACGCGCTGGGTTGTTTTGCCCGCGGCGGGATCAATCTGGTGAAGATCGAATCCCGGCCGGAACCTGACAATTTATGGGAATATTGTTTTTATGTGGATTTCGAGGGCAGCCTCGCCGACCCGGCGGTGCGGGAAACGCTGGCTTTTTTGGCGGCCAACTCGCCCAGCTACCGTTTCCTCGGCGCATATAACCTCCTCGATTTTTTTCCGGAAATATAAAAAAACACCCTTGCCAGACCTGCTCATTTAGTATAATATTTATTATAAGGAAGTACTCACAAACGATCGAAGCCGGTGATAATATCCTCCATGTCAGCATTGTTTGCGCGGGGCGGATCAAGGAGCCCTATCTGGCGGACGGCTTAAAGGAATACGAGAAACGCCTGAGCCGCTTTGTCCGGCTGGAAACGCGTGAAACGGAGGACGAGCGCTGCCCGGAAACGGAAGCGGGGGAACACCGGGCGCGGGAGACCGAAGGAGCGAGACTGCTGCGCCGGCTCAAAGCCGGGGAATACGTGACGGCGCTGGACCCGGGCGGGCGGATGCTTGATTCTCCCGGTTTGGCGGGCTTTATGGCCCGGCGGGCGCAAAGCGGCGGGAGCGGGCTGGTTTTTATTGTCGGCGGTTCTCTCGGCCTGAGCGCGGAGGTGCTGGAGCGGGCGGATTTTTGTTTGTCGCTTTCCTTGCTCACTTTTCCCCATCAACTGACGCGGCTGATCTTGCTGGAACAGATTTACCGCGCCTGCAAAATCAATAACCATGAGACTTACCACAAGTGATCTCTCTCCCTCCCGGCCGAAAGAAGGAACCTTCATGTTAAAAACCATAGTTATACTAAGCGTCGCGCTGGCCACGACCCTCCAGCAAGGCGTGACGGACGATCCGGCGGTCATGGGAGCCGTAACGGAGCAAGTCGCCGTCGTCGCCGCCCGTCCGGTGGATTACGGGACGGTTTTCGCCCGTGATTGTTTTATGGGCGATTCTATCACCAGCGGCTTGTCATATTACGGCCTGCTGAAAGAAGAACAGGTCATATCCCACCTCGGATTCACTTTGAAAAAAGCGGCCGGGGAACTGGACTGGGTGCGGGAAAATCAGCCGGAAAACGTTTTTCTGCTGTTCGGTTCCAATGATCTCGGGCCATATGTGACGAACGAATCGTTTATCAGCGACTACCGGGCTATGATCGCCGCTTTGCGCGACGCGGCGCCTGAGGCGCGGATATTCGCTCAGTCCGTCATTCCCGTCACGGCGAAGGAAGCAGTGTCCCGGCCGTACCTCAGCGCGTCGCGCATGGATGAGCTCAACCGGGAGCTTTATCAGATGACGCTGGAAGAAAAAGTAAATTACCTGAACATTCGCAAGGTCTTGCAGCTGCACGCGGACGAAAACCTGTATGAACCGGACGGGTTGCACTTTCGTTCCGTTTTCGACCGCTACTGGCTTGATTACCTGATAGATGAAACTAAAACAGAGGAGTGAGATATTGAGACACACCGCCGCTCGCCCGATAATATTACTGCTGCTTGGCGCTCTGCTGATATTGACCGCCTGCTCGACGCCGGCTTCTCCGGCCCCTCCGGATACGCCGGTCTCACCCCCGCCGCCCGGTGAGGCCGGGGACGAAACAGGCGGCGCCGCGGGATCTTTGCCCGCGGGCCCGACCGCCGCGGAATTGGCGGCCCTGATCACGGCTGGTATCGAGACGGAAAACTGGATCGCAGCCGGCGAGGCGGAACTGCGGCGTTTTTACACTTGGGAGGAAGGGACGGCGCTCGACGACGCGGTCTTTTATATGGCGGCGACGAATATCCAGGCCGACGAACTGACTGTGCTGGCCTTGCCGGATAAAGACGCGGCCCTCGCCGCGCTGCCGGCGCTGGAAGGGCGTCTGGCCGCGCAGAAAAAGAATTTCGCGGGGTACTTGCCCGAACAGGAGTTTTTGCTGGAAAACGCTGTTTGCCTGACCAAGGGGCGGTACGCTTTGCTGGTGGTTTCCGCTCAGGCGGAGGAGATCCGGGAGGCCTTTGAGGCTGCGGCGGAATGAAGATCCTTTACTATGAGTGTTTTTCCGGCATCAGCGGCGATATGAATCTTGCCGCCCTGATCGGGTTGGGCGTGGACGAGGAATGGCTCCGGGCGCAGCTGGCCAGGCTGCCGATACCCGAACCCTGGGAACTCCGGGTGCGGCCCGGGCAAAAATCCGGGATCTCCGGTTTGACCGTGAAAGTGCTGGAAACGGTGCATGAACATGAACACGAGCATGAGCATGGGCACGGGCATGAGCATGAGCATGGGCACGGGCACGAGCATGAGCATGGACACGGGCACGGACATGAGCATGAGCACCGGCGGCTGCGGGAGATGGAGACACTCATTCAGGCGGCGGCTTTGCCGCCAAAAGTGAAAACCGCCGCCTTGGAAGTCTTGCGGGCTCTGGCCGCGGCCGAAGCCGAAGTCCACGGCACGGACCTTTATTCCGTGACTTTGCATGAAGTGAGCGGTCTGGACACGATCGTCGATATCGTCGGCGCCGCCCTCTGCCTGGAATATCTGGCCGTGGACGAAATATGGTCGTCGCCGGTCGAGCTGGGCGGCGGTTTTGTCCGCTGCGCCCACGGCCTTCTGCCCGTCCCCGCCCCGGCGGTGCAAAATCTGCTGCGCGGCGTCCCGGTCACGCTGGGACGCGTGGCGGCGGAGACGACGACGCCTACCGGCGCGGCTATCATCAAGACTTTTGCGCATCGCTTCCCGGCCCGCCCGGCTTTTACGCCCCTGCGCGCCGCCTACGGCCTGGGGGAGCGCGATCTGCCCGTCCCCAACGCCCTGCGCGTCACGCTGGCCGAGGCGGAGACGTCCGGGGCGGAGACGGCCTATGAGCGCGCGACTCAATATGTGCTGGAAACGAATATCGACGATATGGATCCGGAAGCCTTGGCTTACGCGGAAGAATTATTGCTGCGGGCCGGCGCCCTTGACGTCTGGCGCGTGGCCTGCCACATGAAAAAAGGCCGGCTGGGCGTGACGCTCGGCCTGCTGGCCCGTGAACAGGAAGTCCCGGCGCTGCGGGATATAATTTTGCGCGAGACGACCGCTATCGGGCTGCGGCTTCATCCGGTGGAAAAAATAATGCTGCCGCGCAAGATCCGCTCCGTCGTCACGCCCTGGGGCGAGGCGCGCCTGAAAGAATGCGCGCTGCCGGACGGGACAGTCAAAACAAAACCGGAGTTCGAGGACTGCCGCCGTTTGGCGGCGGAAGCGGGGATACCGCTCCGGCTGGCCGCCGAAATGATCTCCCGCCGCGGCGAAGAATCGCGGTAAGGGACTGTTTGGAAATAAACAGTCCCTAAACAAGGCCGCGCGCCATGAGAACGGAGGGCTCGTCATGGAAAATGCCAGGGCGGACACCAAGAGCCGGATAATGGAAACCGCGATCCGGATGTTTTCCGCCGAAAACTACGAACGGGTCACCATGCGGGATATCGCGGCCGCCGTGGGGATCAAAGCCGCTTCTCTTTACAACCATTTTAACTCTAAAGACGAAATCCTGACACAGATCTATGAGCTTTTTGAGGAAACCGTCGCCGATATAAAACCCGCCGTCGCCGATATGATCGGCATGGCCGAAGCGGCGCCGCCCCGGGAAGTTGTGAGTCACGTGTTTTTTTATTTTCAGTCGGCTGATCAGGAAAAAATGCTCCGCATCCTTAATATAGCGCATATGATGAGCCGGATCGACCGGCGCAGCCGGGATTTTTTCCAGCATAATGTTTTTGACGTGCTGCGCCTTTATACGGAGGAAGCGCTGAAAAAGCTCATGGAACTCGAGCGGATCGAGCCGCTGAACATCGAGGATTTTCTGGCCTTGCAAGCTTATTTCTGTTACAGCGCCATTTTGCGCAGCCTTGTGCCGGGCGCGCGCGTGGAAGAAGAATGGGGGCGCGGACTCAACGCCCTGCTGAGTTTGGTCAAAAGCACCGGTAAATGAAACCGGCTATTCCTCTAACTCCAGGCCGACCGGGCAGTGATCGCTCCCCAGAACGTCGGCGTAAATCACGCTGTCGCGCACCCGGCCCGCCAAGCGGGCGGAAACGAGAAAATAGTCGATGCGCCAGCCGGAGTTGTTCTGCCGGGCGCTGCGCATATACGACCACCAGGTGTAGGCGTCCCGGCGCTCCGGATATAGTGTGCGAAAAGTATCGATAAACCCGGCCGCGAGCAGCTCCGTGAATTTTCCCCGCTCCTCGTCCGTAAACCCGGCGTTGCGCCTGTTCGCTCGGGGATGGCGCAGATCGATCTCCTGATGCGCCACGTTCATATCGCCGCAGACGACGAGCGGCTTCCGTTCGTCCAAACCGCTGAGATACGCGCGGAAAGCGTCGTCCCATTCCATGCGGTAAGCGAGACGAGCTAGTTCACGCTGCGAGTTCGGCGTGTAGACGTTCACCAGCTGAAAATCCGCAAATTCCAGCGTGATCACCCGGCCCTCGCCCTCATGCTCTTCCCGGCCGATGCCATAGCTGACCGCCAAAGGCGCCTGTCTCGTCAGGACCGCCGTCCCGGAATACCCTTTTTTCACGGCGCTGTGCCAGTAAACCGCGTAACCGGGCCATTCCTCCGTGATATGCTCCTCCTGCAGTTTCGTCTCCTGCAAACAGAACACGTCAGCCGCCGCTGATTGGAAAAAATTGGTAAAGCCTTTTTTCAGGCAGGCGCGCAGCCCGTTGACGTTCCAGGAAATAAATTTCATTAAATCCCGCCTCCCTCAAAGCCTAAGAAAACCGGCGCCAGGCGACCGGAACGCCTGCGGCCAGCGAAGCCGGCGCGTCGATCAGGCGCTGATTGACCGAACCGCGAAACAAGAGATCGATATTGCGCTCTCCCATGATAAACGGACCGTCAACCAGCAGGTCTGTCTGGCGCGCCAGCTCCAGCCAGTCAGGCGGCCCGCCGGTTATTTCCTCCCAAAGATAGCCGGTATAGGTCACGACAGTCAGGCCGCGCGCTCGGACGGCGGCAGCCAGAGGCGCTGCCGCCGCCGCCTGCAGAAAAGGCTCGCCGCCGGTCAAAGTAATGCCGTCCAGCAGGGGATTGCGCCCGACCGCCGCCAGCACGTCGTCAGTCTCCGCCTGATAGCCGCCGCTCTCATCCCAGGTGGCGGGATTGTGACAGCCGGGGCAATGGCGGCGGCAGCCCTGGCAAAAAACAGCCAGACGCAGCCCCGGTCCGTCCACTATGGAATCGTTGACCATACCGGCGATCCGCAGCAGCATCCGCCAGACCTTAGTCTTCCCCGCCGGCCGTCAAACCGTGTTTGACCCGGTGGCGCACTTCCGAGAGTTTGGCGTTGTTAAAACGCTCCAGCGTGCCGACCAGATAACCGGTGATCCGGCGGATACGGTCAAACGGCACGCCGTCCTCATCCTCGCGCCGGCCGCATTTCGGGCAATATTCGCCGACGACGCCCGTGTAGCCGCAGACCGGGTCGCTGTCGATGGGATGGTTGATCGAGCCGTAGCCGATATTCAAATCATGCATACAGCGGATGATTTTTTCAAAAGCGTCGATATTTTTTGCCGTATCGCCGTCCAATTCCACATAAGTGATATGACCGGCGTTCGTCAGCTCATGGTACGGGGCCTCCAGGCGGATCTTATCATAGGCGCTCAGGAGAAAATACACCGGGATATGGAATGAATTGGTATAAAACTCCTTGTCGGTCACTCCCTCTATCTCGCCGTACTGCTCGCGGTCCAGCGCCGCGAACCGACCGGACAGCCCCTCCGCCGGCGTGGCGATCAGGGTAAAATTCATTTGCCGCTTGCGGCTTTCGTCGTCCATCCGTTTGCGCATATGGGCCACGATATCCAGCCCCAGATTCTGCGCCCGGTCCGATTCGCCGTGATGAGAGCCGGTCAGCATTTTCAGCGTCTCCGCCAGCCCGATAAACCCGACGGACAAGGTGCCGTGTTTCAGGACCTCGCGCACTTCGTCGTCCGGGCCCAGTTTTTCGCTGTCCATCCAGACTCCGCTGCCCATGAGGAAAGGGTAGTTGCGCACGCGTTTTTTCGCTTGGATCTCAAAACGTTCCAGCAATTGCTCGACGACGAGATCGATCTTGCGGTCGAGTTCCTCAAAAAACCATTCAATGCTGCGGTGGGAGCGGATCGCGATCCGCGGCAGATTGATGGAAGTGTAGCTCAGATTGCCGCGGCGGTAGGTGATTTCGCGGCTGGGATCGTGGACGTTGCCGATCACCCGCGTGCGGCAGCCCATATAGGCGATCTCCGTCTCCGGCCGGCCTTCCTGATAGTAGGCTTTGTTAAAAGAAGCGTCTTGGAAGGAAAAATTTGGAAACATGCGTTTGGCGCTCACGCGGCAGGCCAGACGAAACAAATCGTAGCCGGGATCGGTGGGAAAATAGTTCACGCCTTCTTTTACGCGAAAAATATGGATGGGAAAAATAGGGGTCTCCCCGTGCCCCAGGCCGGCTTCCTGCGCGAGCAGCACGTTTTTGATCACCATACGCCCCTCCGCCGAAGTATCCATGCCGTAATTGATGGAGGAAAACGGGGTCTGGGCCCCGGCGCGCGAGTGCATGGTGTTCAGGTTGTGGATCAGCGCTTCCATCGCCTGGAAAGTGGCGCGGTCTGTTTCCGCGGCGGCCTTGCGCAGAGCGAAATCCTGACAGCCGGCCAAAGCCCCTTCCGCCTGGGGATATTGCTGCCGGAGCCGCGCCAGTTCAGCCGCCGTGTAATCCTCGTGGTCGTCCATGCGCAGTTCCAGCCCCTCGGCCAGAAGCCCGGCCTGCAGCTCTTTGAGATATTCGTCCGCTTCCGCGACGTCCGCGCGCAGTTCCAGCGCTTTGGCCAAATTGTCCCGGTATTTGCGCCGGTAGGTTTTCCGCACGCCCAGAGCCAGACCGTAATCAAAATTGACTATGCTCTGGCCGCCGTGCTGGTCGTTCTGATTGGCCTGGATGGCGATGCAGGCCAGAGCCGCGTAGCTGGCGATATCGGCCGGTTCGCGCAGAACGCCGTGCCCTGTCGTGAAGCCGCCGCGAAAAAGACTGACTATGTCGATCTGGCAGCAGGTGGTCGTCATCGTGAGAAAATCAAGGTCATGGATGTGGATGTCGCCGGTTTTGTGAGCTTTGGAGTGATCCGGTTTTAACACGAACATCTCATAAAATTGTTTGGAGCCTTCCGAGCCGTATTTGAGCATGGTGCCCATCGCCGTATCGCCGTTTACATTGGCGTTTTCCCGTTTGATATCGCTGTTCTTTGACGATTTGAAAGTGATGTCCTCGTATATCCTCATCAGTCTGGTGTTCATCTCCCGCGCGCGGGTGCGTTCCGCGCGGTAGAGGATATAGGCTTTGGCGACGCGGACATGGCCGTTTTGCATCAGTATTTTTTCCACCGCGTCCTGGATCTGCTCCACCGCCGGCTGTGTAAGGCCCGCCGCCAGAAGATCCAGCTCGGCTTGCCGGGCTAATTCCATAACATAGGGAGCCTCCGCGCGCGTCCGCGTGGCCTGAAAAGCTCTGGACATGGCGTCGGCGATTTTTTTCCGCTCAAACTCCAGCGTGCGCCCGTCCCGCTTGACTATGCGGGAAATGACCCGCTCGTCCTCGTCTCTGATGATGGTGGCAAACATAACTTCGCTCCTGTCGTATACAATATATGGTCAAATATTCACGGCGGCACACAACATATGGTGTACATCCCAAAATGATTCTAAAACGAACCGCGGCAAATGTCAACAGTTTTTTTCGGATCGACGCTATAATTTCGGACT
>JAISEW010000079.1 GCA_031263945.1 Gracilibacteraceae bacterium
AGCACGGACGCCAGCGTCACGATCAAACAGCAGGGCGCGCCCGACATCCTCATCCATATTGACAACTCCAACAGCCGGGAACGGTTTTGCGTGATCGCCAGCCTGAAAAACGCGGGCGATCAATTGGAAGTGAAGCGGGAAGAACGCTTTTTCCAAGGTCATAAGGAAGTGGATCAGAACTATGGCTTTGGATTCCGCTGGCAGCCGGGCCGCAAATAAATTTTTTAAGTAAGGTTAAGGGTAAAACGGATGAGTATTATCAGCACTCTTTTTGATAACAACACGCGCGACATAAAACGCTACAGAAAAAAAGTCGAACTCATCGATCGCTGGACGGAGGAGATGGCAGTCCTCAGCGAGGAGGAGCTGCGGCAAAAAATGGAAGAATTCCGGGCGCGGGCGGACGGCGGCGAAAGCCTGGACGCTCTGCTCCCGGAAGTGTTCGCTCTCGTGCGGGAAACGGCGGAGCGGGCGCTCGGCCTGCGGCATTACGACGTTCAGCTCATCGGCGGCATGGTGCTGCATGACGGGCGCATCGCCGAGATGAAAACCGGCGAGGGCAAAACGCTCGTCGCCACTTTGCCGGCCTGTCTGAACGCGCTCACGGGCGAGGGCGTCCATGTCGTCACCGTCAACGATTATCTGGCCAAACGCGACGCGGAATGGATGGGCAAGGTGTACAACATGCTCGGCCTCTCGGTCGGGCTCGTCGTCCACGGCATGTCGCCGGAACAAAAAAAGGAAAGCTACGCCGCGGATATCACCTATGGCACCAATAACGAGTTCGGTTTTGATTATTTGCGCGACAACATGAGCCCTTCGGCGGATCTTTTGACGCAGCGCCCGCTCGCTTTCGCCATCGTGGACGAGGTGGACTCCATCCTCATCGACGAGGCCCGCACGCCGCTGATCATTTCCGGCGAGGGCAATAAATCGACGGAATTCTATGACCGCGCCGCCAAGCTGATCCCCCGCCTGAAAAACGAGCGGGATTACAATGTCAACGAAAAAGAGCGGGTCGTGACTCTGACCGAGGAAGGGGTCGGTCTCGTCGAGGAAATGCTCGGCGTGGAAAACCTCTACGATGATTTGAACAACGAGCTGGCCCACTATGTGAATCAGGCCCTGAAGGCCCATACCCTTTTTCGCAAGGACCGCGACTATGTCGTCAAAGACGGGCAGGTCATCATCGTGGACGAGTTCACGGGCCGCCTGATGTTCGGGCGCCGCTACAGCGAGGGGCTGCACCAGTCGATCGAGGCCAAGGAAAAAGTCAAGATCGAGCGGGAAACTCAGACTCTGGCCACCATCACTTTCCAGAATTATTTCCGCATGTATAAAAAACTGGCCGGCATGACCGGCACGGCCCGCACGGAAGAACAGGAGTTCATGAACATCTACCGGCTGGACGTGGTGGAGACCCCGACTAATCTGCCGATGATCCGCGACGATCTGCCTGATGTTATTTACCGCACGGAAGCGGGCAAATTTAACGCCGTGGTCGAGGATATCCTGGCAAAAAACAGCATCGGTCAGCCGGTACTCGTCGGCACGGTTTCCATCGAAAAATCCGAACTCCTGAGTTCCGTCCTGAAGAAAAAAGGCGTGCCGCATCAGGTGCTGAACGCCAAATTCCATGAGCAGGAAGCGCAGATCGTCGCCCGGGCCGGCGAACCGGGGACCGTGACCATCGCCACCAACATGGCCGGCCGCGGCACGGATATAGTGCTGGGCGAGGGCGTCGCCAATCTGGGCGGTCTGCATATCATCGGCACGGAGCGCCATGAGTCGCGCCGCATCGACAACCAGCTGCGCGGGCGGGCGGGCCGTCAGGGCGATATGGGCTCCACCCAGTTTTATATATCGATGGAAGACGACCTGATGCGCCTGTTCGGCGGCGAAAGTCTGGCCGGGATGATGGACAAACTGGGCATGAACGACGAAACGCCGATCGAATCCCGTCTCGTGAGCAAACAAATCGAAAACGCGCAGAAACGCGTGGAGGCCCGCAATTTCGAGATCCGCAAACATGTCCTCAACTACGACGACGTGATGAACCAGCAGCGAGAGATCATCTATTCACAGCGGCGGGAAGTGTTGACAGGAAAAGACATTAAAGACCAAATATGGCAAATGATGGAAGCAGTGACGGACGAGATCATCGCCCGTTTCAGCAGCGAGAGCCCCTACCCCGAGGAATGGAATTTGTCCAGTTTTCTGGAACTCTTGGAAAACGTGCTTTTGCCGAACCACAACCTCACCGGGGATGATTTTATCAATCTCAGTCCGGACGAAATGCGGGAACTCATCTTGGACAGGGTGGAAGACTATTACGAGGAGCGGGAGCGCAATTACGGGCAGGAACTCATGCGGGCCATCGAGCGCAGCATCGTGCTGCGGGTCGTGGATTCCCGCTGGAAAGACCATCTGGACGCCATGGACGATCTGCGGGACGGCATCGGGCTCCGGGCTTACGGCCAGAGGGATCCGCTCGTGGAATACCGCAATGAGGCCTATGAGATGTTCCAGGCCATGATCAGCGCCATCCGGGAAGACACCGTTACTTATGTGCTGCGGGTGACGCCGCGCGTGACGGAGTCCTCCGAATCCGCCGACTCGCGGCAGGCTTTGGTCGAAAACCGCTACACCGCCGACGAGCGCAAGCCGGTGCGCGTCAACCAGCAAGTCGGCCGCAACGACCCCTGCCCCTGCGGCAGCGGCAAAAAATATAAACGCTGCTGCGGTCTCAACGGATGAATTCCATTCGCCCGTCATTCCGGGCTTGTCCCGGAATCCGCTCGGCTTCTCTCCGTCATTCCGGGCTTCTCCCGGAATCCAATCGGCTTCTCTCCGTCATTCCGGGCTTGTCCCGGAATCCAAAAATTACCATGCGGTATAAGTGAGTATAAGAATGAAGATGAAGAAAACGGTACTGCTCCTGGCCGCGGCCCTTTTCATCCTGCCGGGCTGCGCGCCCCCCGCGGAAGAAATAAATTATGAAGAAGCTTTCGCCCGCGGCGATCAGGCTTTTGCCGCCGGCGATTATGAGGCGGCGGCGCTGGAACTGACGGACGCGATGGGCAGCCGGGACGACGGGGCGGAGGTCTGGATCCTGCGCGGCGACGCCTATTGGGAGCTGGAGCTGTACGAGGACGCGGTTTCGGATTATGAGCACGCGCTGGCTTTGGACGAAACCCTATATGATATCTATGACCGGCTGGCGGAATGTTACAGCCGGCTGGGCGACCCCGACGTGGCGGCGGAGACGCTGGAGCGGCGGGAGACGGTCCGGCGGGAGGCGGGGCCGGAAGATGCCGGCTGACACGCATGTCCATCTGCTCGGGCACAGAGATCGACCGGCTACGCCGGAAAACATACGCTTGTTTCTTGACGCCGCCGCGCGCCGCGGCTTATCGCTTATCGGTTTTGCCGATCATGAGGAATATCTGGAAGATATGCGGCCGGATCTCTTGCGGGCGGCGGCGCGCGAATATCCGGGCCTGCGGGTTTTAGTCGGAGCGGAACTGGATTACCGGCCGGGCGAGGAAAACCGTATTCGCGAAGCGCTGCGCCGGCATGATTTTGATTTTTGCATCGGCTCCGTGCATGATCTGGCGGGACGGGCCATAGACCGGACGCCGGAGGAAGCGGCTTCTTTGGCTCTGCCGCCGGACGAGCTGTACAGCCGGTATTTTGACTGCGTGGCTCAGGCGGCGGCCAGCGGTCTGTTTACCGTGCTGGGCCATATCGATCTCGTGAAGATTTTCGGCGTCCGCCCGGCGGCCCCGGTGGAGGAATTGGCGGCCCCGGCCCTGGACGCCATAGCCGCCGCCGGCTGCGCGATCGAACTCAATACGAACGGCCGCTATAAACCGGTCGGCGAATGGTATCCTTCGCCGCCCCTGCTTAAGGCGGCGGTAAGGAGGAATATCCCGGTGACCACCGGCTCGGACGCCCACGCCCCCGACCAAGTGGGCCGGGAGATCGAAGCCGCTGCCGCCGCCCTTGAGGAACTGGGCGCCCGCCGGCCGGAATTCCTGACGCCATTCGGAAAAATTTGACAAATGAAAATTCGCCTCTGAGGAAACTTTCCCATACCCGGCATGGTCTAACTTATGTCGGGCTTCTTTTTGCCGGCTTGTTAATACGGTAAAACCGTGAAGGCTATGCCGTTAGTTATATAGAAATGTTTTGAACTTTAATAAAACAGTTATCAGATAGATACGTTTTCTGTGTTCCGTTTCTAATAAAACGACGCATGTTTACCTTTCGGCGGCGATAATTCGCCGGCCGTGTTTCGATTCGCGCAAAAAATCTCCGGCATCCATAGTATCCGCACTGCGCACATCAAGAGGAGATTTTATGAAAAACAAAAAAACTATTGCCGTTCTGGCGGCGATCGCCGTTTTGCTGATGGCCCTGCCGGCGCAATTATTCGCCATCACCGCCACCTCCAGCAGTTTACGTCTGGCCGGCGCCGACAGAGTGGGCACCGCCCTGGAAACTTCCGTGGGCTGGACGACTGCCGATAATGTCGTCATCGCTCCGGCCGACCAGGTGAATCTGGTCGACTCACTGTCCGCCGCGCCTCTGGCCGGCAAACTCAAAGCCCCTATTTTACTGACTTTCAAAAACAATCTGGACGCGGGAGTCAAAAACCGCATCATTGAGCTGAAGGCCAAAAAAGCTTATGTGATAGGCGCGGTGACCGACGTCGCGGCGGCGCAGCTGCGGGCCATCCCGGGTCTGGAAGTCGAAGTGCTGCGCGGAGCGACGCGCTGGGAAACTTCCGATCTCATTAACGCTAAGATCACTGACGCGGCCGGCACATTCGTCGTCGGCTACAACGCGATCGCCGACGCCCTGTCCGCGGCCTCTTTCGCCGCGGCGAACAACTACCAGATCGTTCTGACGGACGCGGCCGGCAAAGTGTCGCCGGCTAAACTGAAAGGCACCGTCTACCTGATCGGGGGGACCGGAGTCGTGCAGGATGTGCCCGGCGTGACCGCGACGCGCTTAGGCGGCGCGGATCGCTACGCCACCAACTCCAAAGTCGTGGAGGCGCTGAATTTCGATTTCGGCAAAGTGTATATAGCCAACGGCATATCTCTGGTTGACGCCCTGGCGGCTTCCTCTCTGGCGGGGCAGACGCGCTCGCCCATTCTTTTGACTAACACGACAAACGTACCGGCGCTGACCAACGCCGGCATCACCGCTAAAATCAATGTCGCCACCGCCTATATCGCCCTCGGCGGCACAGGCGCCGTGTCGGAAGCGGTCATGAATTCCATAGGCGCCGGTACCGGCCCGATCGTCGTGAAGTCGGTGCAGGGCATAGCGGAAAACTTCAATGTGCGCACCGAAGGCCAGCATCTCGGCATCCGCCTCAACAACAGCCAAAAAGTCACAGCCGCCCAGCTTGACGCGGCCGGCTACGACGTTCTTTTTTCCGCTAATCATGACGTGTTCGGCGGCGGCGCCGGTTCCTCCGAATCCGATACCGGTGAGTTAAAACAGGGAAATATTCTCACTGTTTATCAAAACGGCAGCGACAGCTGCGACTACACGATCCAAATCAGCAAAAAGTCCGAATTGGTGGCCGAGTCCTCCAATGTGACGGTCAACTTCTTTGACGGACGCACCACCGCCGCCAGCGGCATCGGGAGTTACCGCCTTGACCTGATCGAAGCGGGCCAGCCGGTCCACAGCCAGGGCATCAAGAGCGGCACGCTGATCGTCGGTGAAACAGCCGGTTTCTGGAGCGTAAAAGCCAAAACCGTCGCCGGCGGCACCGACGTGGACATCACGAACAGCATCAAACTCAGTTCTTCCGACCCGTGGGTGGTTGACGTCAACGACGACAATCAAAATCCCATTAACGTATCCACCGGACTCGGCGGCGGCAGCAGGGACTACACAAAATGGATCCAGGCGATGAGCCCGGGCAAAGCGACCATCACCATCACCTCCGGCAACGTAAGTCAGTCGTTCGCGGTCACTGTGCGCGACACAGCCAATGACGACGGCCGCGTAGCGGCGAAAGCCGTGCTGGACACCAATACGCTGAAAATAGCCTCGGGAGCGGGTTATGATTACACGCTGGTCAAATTTACGGATCAGTACGGCGACCCGTTTGCCAAATGGGATCAGGTCTTCTTTGACAAGGGCGGCGTCAGCGTCGATCTGTCAGGCGGCTCCTCCTCCATTTTCTCGATAACCAAACAAAGCGGCGGCAGCCAGCAGCTGGTGGCGACAGCCGAGCCGATCGCGCAAAATTCCAAAGGCGAGCTGCTCGTGCAGGTCAAATCCGGCAATACCAGAACGGCGACGGAATATCTCAGTTTCTTCGGCTATAAATGGGACGGCGCCAGCACTTACCGCGAACTCGGTAAGATCAAACTCGACGTGGGCGCGCAGGGTTCTATCGACCCGAGCAAGTCTAAATTCGTCGCGGCAAATTCCGACGCGCTGGAATTCACGGTCGACCACAATGCCTTTGAAACGGCCAAGAGCACCATTGATCTGCATCTGATGAAATACACGAGCAACGGCTACGCCCTCGGCGCGTTTGACGACAATGAATACACCGGCTGGAACAACAGTTTGACCGGAGTATCCGTTCCCAGCGGCGGCGTCGCCTTCTCCCTGAAAGCGAGCCGTGACGGTTATATCACCAAGATCGAAAAGACTCCGGGCGCCGGCGTTATCACCATGAACGGCGACATCATCAATGTTAAAGTCGACAGCGCCGATGTGAAAGTCGGTTCCGTCCAGCTGCAGGCGTCCATTAAACGCGGCGGCAACAACTCGGTGACGACCAAATCGCAGAATATCAAAATAGTGAACACCGTGGCCCAGATCAATAAGGTCACATTTGAAAGCATCGACGAAATGAGCAGCGGCGATTATGAACTGGCCGAACTGCTGCGCCTGGGGAATATCATGACCGACAAATCCATGGGAGACAGCGTTCTGCGCGTAAGAGCCGCGGGCGACCATGTGAAGTTCATCTACCGCAACTCGGCGGGAGCGGAGCAGGAAGTCGGACGGTTGGTCTTTAACACCGCCGGCAACAATATCATCACTTTCAGAACCAACACTTCCGTCGGGGACGACGACGCCAGCAGCGTGTTCATCACTGTCAACAACACGGGCCTGACCGCCAACAAAACCATCCAGTTCGCGGTCAAAAAGTACGGTTCCAGCGCGAACGTCGCTACCAAAACGATCCGCGTCCTGCGTCCCTGAACCAAGATCAGATTTTAGAATAAAACAGGAACAAGAATCATCTGCGCAGCAAACCCTGAACGCACGGGGCGGTACTATGGAGAAGGAGGAGGCGGATTTCCGCCTTCTCCTTCTAAATCGGCAAAAAAGTGCAGGCGCAATCGATCAGGATAATTGCCGCCAGGGCGCGGAAGCAGATATTGAAGCTCCGGAGATCAAGCTTACTCACGGCTTTTTCAAAACAGGGCTGCAATACATAGAGGAACAGAAGTCCTCCCAGACCGAATCTGATCGACGGGGAGAGCGCAATTCTGGCCTGGAAATTATAGGTATAGTCGGCGTAAGTCTGCCAGGGCCAGCTGCCCGTCAGCAGTTCCAGCATATAGCTGACCGCGAGTTCTATAGCCGTGGCCGTGATCATGCAGCCCGCGCCGATGATAAGCGGTTTGACCAGCCGGAAGAACCGGCCGCCGCCTCTTCGTTTCAGCGAACTGAAACAGAGAATGAAGATTACCGCGCCGAAACCGTAAACAGGGCAGTACGGGCCGAATAAAAATCCCCTGTTGGTAAATCCCCAACGGTAGACGACCACTTCCAAGAATACTTCATAGCACCAGCCGATCACGCTGTAGAGCATGAAGTAGAGGAAATACGCTCTGACCCGGTCAAAATCGGGAACTTGCTTTTTTCTTTCCGCCACTTCCGCCACTTCCGTCACTTGCCTCTCAGAAACTGTCAGTCTTTGTATTATTATATTTTATCCCCCTTATTTTGTCAACAGGATTAGTGAAATAATTTTCTAATTTTGGTGAATGTTGGGCGAAATAATTTAAAAAATAGTGCAAATAAAAAATATTTTCCGCGGGACAAAATCTTGTATTCCCCAGCCAGCCTGTGTTATAATGGATAATGTTACAAAATACTAAAAATGTTACATAGACGCGAAACCCTTGATTTTTCCTGCCTTTCAGCGCCTCCTTTTTTGCCAAAAATCCCCCCGCCGGCCCTTCGGCGGGTCTTTTAGATGCCCGGTTTATCAGGCTTTCAGCGATTATGTTACTTTTTTAGTAAAGTGTTACATAGGGATCACGGGGGAGGTTTTCCCCAAAATTCCCGGCAACGGTTCACATAGACGGGTCCCAGATCTCATCTGAAAATAAGTTGATATGGAGGGAAATCAATGGACTACAGGAGAAAGCCGTTAGCGATTCTTTGCGTTGTGCTGATGATGGTGACTTTGCTGCCGCTGCAGTTATTCGCGGTAAGTGAAAACCTCGCCAACCAGAGGATCGGCGGCGCTGACCGATACGCCACCGCGGCGGCTATATCGCAGGCCGGCTGGCAGACAGCGGAAAACGTCATATTAGCAGGCGGCGGCGACGCCAATCTCGTGGACGCTCTGTCCGCGGCCCCGCTGGCCAAGCTGCTGAACGCTCCCATCCTCATTTCCGAGAGCGGGCGGTTGACGCCTGTCACCGCCGCCGAATTGAGACGGCTGGGAGCCAAGACGGCGTATGTCGTCAGTGGTGCCGCCGTCATCACTCAGGCGGTGCAGAATGAGTTGCAGACTATGGGCGTAACGGTCGTCCGGCTTGGGGGAGCGGATCGGTTCGCCACTTCGCAAAATATCGCCCGGGAGATCATCAGACGCGGAGGCGTTGACACCATAGTGGTCACCACGGCCTATACCAATGCCGACGCGCTGTCCATCGCCTCTATCGCCGCCGCCGGGGGCTGGCCGATCTTGCTCAGCGGCGCGAACGGACTCAGCGCCGAGGCGCGCGCTATCATCTCTGAGATCGGCCCGACCCGGACTTATGT
>JAISEW010000235.1 GCA_031263945.1 Gracilibacteraceae bacterium
ACACCTTTCTCGGCTATGATCCGCTTATGGAAATCAAAGCCGCGGGCGACGCCGTCGCCATCACCCGGCAGGGCGAGACCGAAATCCGCCGCGGCTCTCCGCCCGCCGTTCTGAAAGAACTGGCTGCCGCCCGCCGAAGCCCTGTCCTCAGCTATTTACCCGCTTTTACCGGCGGTTTCGTCGGTTATTTCGCCTATGAATACATCCGCTGCGCGGAACCGGCGCTGCACCTGACGGATCGGGACGAAATCGGCTTTCATGATTTTCACCTGCTGATGTTCGACAAAGTTATAGCTTTTGACCATCTCCGCCAGAAGATCCAGCTGATTGCCCATGTCGCCGCGGAAGATCTTGAGCGAAGCTATGCCGAAGGCGCCGCCGCCTTGCGGGAGATGGAACATCTGATCACTTCCTCCGCCCCGGCCCGGCCGCCTGTCCCTGCTCAGACGCCCCGCTTTGTCCCCTCTATGTCCCCGGAAGATTTTTATGGCGCGGCGGAAAAAATAAAAGGCCATATATTCGAGGGCGACGTCTTTCAGTGTGTCCCTTCGATCCGCTTTAAATCCCCTTTCGCGGGAGATTTGCTTCAGACTTACCGGGTACTGCGCACCACTAACCCTTCCGCTTATATGTTCTATATTAGTTTCCAAAATATGGAATTAGCCGGCGCTTCGCCCGAAACGCTGGTTTCGCTGAAAAACGGCGTCGCCCGCGCTTACCCGCTGGCGGGGAGCTGCCCCCGGACTGCCGACGCGGCCGAAACCGACCGGCTGATCGCGGAGCTTCTTCGGGACGGGAAAGAGCTGGCCGAACACGATATGCTCGTGGATCTCGCCCGCAACGATCTGGGCAAGATCTGCGAGTTCGGCAGCGTCCGGGTCGAAGAATACCGCGGCGTCAAAAAACTGTCCCATGTTTGCCATATCGCCTCCAAAATCTCCGGTCGAATCGCGAAAGATTATGACGCTTTGGACGCCATAGCCGCGGTGCTGCCGGCCGGCACGCTTTCGGGCGCGCCGAAAAAACGCGCCTGCGAGATCATCGACGCCGTGGAAAACGCTAAACGGGGTCCTTACGGCGGCGCGGTGGGCTATATCGATTTTAACGGCGGCATGGACCTGTGCATCGGCATCCGGATGGCGGTCCTGAAAGACAATCAGGTTTACGCGCAGGCCGGCGCGGGTATCGTGGCCGACAGCGACCCGGCGAAAGAATATCAGGAATGTTTGCGGAAAGCCGCGGCGGTGATCGAGGCGGTCGAAACGGCCGGAAAGGCGGTTTTGCCATGATTTTGCTGATCGACAACTATGACAGTTTCACCTATAACCTCTATCAGATGGCGGGCCTGATCGATCCGGACATCCGGGTGATCCGCAATGACGAACTGTCCGCGGCCGCGATCGAGGCCCTCTCTCCCGCTCGCGTCCTCCTCTCGCCCGGCCCCGGCCGTCCGGCGGACGCCGGCGTTTGCGAAGAATTCATCGTCCGCTGCCGGGGCCGGATCCCCATCTTGGGCGTCTGCCTCGGCCATCAGGCCGTTTGCGAAGCCTATGGCGCGGAAATAGTTTACGCGAAAACTCTGACGCACGGTAAAAAAAGCACGATCCACATCGCCAACGGCAGCCCTATTTTTCACGGGCTGCCGCCGGTGATCGAAGCCGGGCGCTACCACTCTCTGGCGGTTCGGCGCGACGGCATTCCCGACGAGCTTTTGGTCGTCGCCGAAGACGGCGCCGGCGAGGTCATGGGTGTCAAACACAGAGATCATCCGGTTTACGGCCTCCAGTTTCACCCGGAATCCATCCTGACTCGCGACGGTCATATCATTATGGAAAATTTTCTCTCAGCGTCCTGCGCTATCTAAAAACAAAGGAGATCCGATCATGATCAAAGAAGCTATCGGCGCCATATTGAGCGGCCGCAGTCTCTCGCGGGCGGAAGCCGGAGAAGTCATGCTGGAAATGATGGAAGGGCGGGCGACCCCGGCGCAAATGGGCGCTTTCCTGACCGCCATGCGGCAAAAAGGCGAAACCATCGACGAAATCACCGCCTGCGCCGCGGTTCTCAGGGAAAAATGCGTAAAACTCCGCCCGCAAACGGATGTGCTGGACATCGTGGGAACCGGCGGCGACGAATTATTCAGCTTCAATATATCCACCGCTTCCGCTTTTGTGGTGGCGGCGGGCGGGATCCCGGTGGCCAAACACGGCGGGCGCAGCGTTTCCAGCCAATGCGGCAGTGCCGACGTCCTGGAGGCTTTGGGCGTCAACATCAGCCTTTCGGCCGCCGCCAGCGAGATCGTCCTGCAAAAAGTCGGCATGTGTTTTATGCTGGCCCAGACCTATCACGCCGCCATGCGGCATGTGGCGCCGGTGCGCCGGGAACTGGGCGCGCGCACTATTTTCAACATACTGGGCCCTCTGGCCAATCCGGCCGGCGCCAGTATGCAGCTTCTGGGCGTCTATGATGAAAACCTGGTGGAGCCGCTTGCCGGCGTGCTGAACAATTTGGGCGTCAAACGGGCCATGGTGGTACACGGGCACGACGGTCTGGATGAAATCACGCTGACCGGGACCACCACTGTCTGCGAAGCCGCCGGCGGCAAAACCAACAGCTATTTCATCACCCCGGAGCAGTTCGGCTTGAAGCGCTGCCGCCCGGGAGAACTCACCGGCGGCCCTCCGGCAGAAAACGCCCGGATCATCCTGGATATTTTTCAGGGGGCCGCCGGGGCCAAAAAGGATATCGTGGTCCTCAACTCCGCTGTTTGTCTGTATATGGCGCAGAATAACGTCACCTTGCGCCAATGTGTGCGGACGGCGCGGGAAATAATCGACAGCGGCGCGGCGCTCGGCAAATTGCGCGATTTCGTCGCCGCCACCAACGAGGCCGCGGCATGAACATCCTGGATCGGATCGTGGCCGCCACGGCCAAGCGGGTCGCCCGCGCCAAACGGGATCTCCCTCTCCGGCGTCTGATCGCCCAATGCCGGGAATTGCCCGCCCTGACGGGCCGCCCTTTTGAGGCGGCTCTGCGGAAACCGGGACTCTCTTTTATCTGCGAAGTGAAAAAGGCTTCTCCTTCCAAGGGACTGATTACGGAATCTTTCCTCTGGGCGGAAATCGCCCGGGACTACGAAGCCGCCGGCGCGGCCTGCGTTTCGGTGCTGACGGAACCGGATTTTTTCCTCGGCGCCGACGAACATCTGCGCGAAATCTCGCAAACCGTAGCCATTCCCACTTTGCGCAAGGATTTTATTTTGGATCCCTGGCAGATTTATCAGTCCCGGCTGCTGGGCGCCAAAGCGGTCCTCTTGATCTGTTCGGTGCTGGGACCCCAAAAACTGCGGCAATTTTTGGCGCTGGCCGACCAATTGGGCCTGTCCTGCCTGACGGAAGCGCGCGACGCCGCCGAACTGGAGGACGCTCTGGCCGCCGGAGCGCGGGTCGTGGGCGTCAATAACCGTGATCTGCGCACATTTCAGGTCGATCTGCAAAACAGTCTCCGGCTGCGGCGACTCGCGCCGCCCTCCGTGCTGTTTACGGCGGAAAGCGGCGTCGCCAGCCGGGAGGACGTGCGATTACTGGAAGCCGGGGGCGTGGACGCCGTTCTGATCGGCGAAACGCTGATGCGCTCTCCCAACCGACGGGAAACTTTGCGGGCGCTGAGAGGCTGCTGTGACTAAGATCAAGATCTGCGGGCTGCGCCGCGAAATCGATATCCGATACGCTAACGAATGTCTGCCGGATTACATCGGTTTCGTATTCGCCGAAAGCCGGCGGCAAATCGAGCCGGCCGCCGCCGCGAAACTGAGAGCGCGTCTCGATCCCCGCGTCCAGGCCGCAGGAGTGTTCGTCAATCAGGAAATATCCCTGATCACCGGCCTTTACCGCGGCGGCGTGATAGATATGGCGCAATTGCACGGGGATGAAGACGAGGATTATATCACAGCGTTGCGGGCCGCCGCCGTTCCGGTCGTCCGGGCCGTCGCCGCGGGCGCCGCGATCGCGGCGCCGGAGACAAGCGCCGATTTCCTCCGGTTTGACGCCGCTCCCGCCGGTTCCGGCTTCCGGGGCGGCGCGGGGCGCACCTTTGACTGGCGGATCCTCCGGGATATCCGCCCGCGCGTCAGCAGGCCTTTTTTTCTGGCCGGCGGCTTGACGGCGGACAATCTGGCCGCGGCCATTCAGCTGCTGCGGCCTTATGGCGTGGATCTCAGCAGCGGCGTGGAAAGCGGCGGTTGGAAAGATTTGGTAAAAATGCGGGCCGTCGTGGAAATCACGCGGGCGGCGCGGGATTGATCCCGGTTTTCGCTCGCTCTTCCACTTCGGCGATCGCGTTCAGCAGATTTTCCATCTCTTTTTCGCCGACCTGTTTTTTCAAATCCGCCTGCGCCTTTTCCCAGAGCCGCTGCGCCGCCTCCAAAGTTAT
>JAISEW010000250.1 GCA_031263945.1 Gracilibacteraceae bacterium
AATGACGGCGGGGGAGGGACCGCCTCTAAACTGTAACAAAAATCCCCCAGCTTTCTTTCCCTTCATTACATATTAAAAAGGCTTTCTGCGCAATAAACATCAAACAAACATCAAAAGAACGGAAAAGGCTTTCGGCAAGACGCCGAAACCCTTGATTTTACTGGTCGGGATGACAGGATTTGAACCTGCGGCCTCCTGCTCCCAAGGCAGGCGCGCTGCCAAGCTGCGCTACATCCCGACTGCTTGATTTACTGCACGGTTCAGAGACGGTCTCCCCCGTCATTCCGGCCTGGATTGTTTCGCTGCGCTCGCAATGACGTCTGAACTGTAACGATTTACTGCACGGTTAAGTATAGCCGCGTTTTTTATATTTGTCAAACCGGAATATTTGCGCTATAATTATGAAATACCTGTGGCGCAAAGACTTAAGGCCAATGAAAACGAAAGAAGGAAACGCCTGATGAACAGCGACGATGTAAAAACCGGTATAGATAAAGCCCCGCATCGGGCCATCCTCAAAGCGCTGGGCCTGACGAAACGGGAGATGGCTCAGCCTCTGGTCGGCGTGGTCAACTCGTTTAACGAGATCGTGCCCGGTCACACCCATCTGCGCCAGGTGGCCGCGGCGGTAAAAGCCGGCGTGCGCATGGGCGGGGGCACGCCGCTGGAATTTCCGGTGATAGCCGTCTGCGACGGTTTGGCCATGGGGCATGAGGGGATGCATTTTTCGCTGGCCAGCCGGGAAA
The DNA here is from genome assembly GCA_031263945.1 of Gracilibacteraceae bacterium. GTDB lineage: Bacteria > Bacillota > Desulfitobacteriia > Desulfitobacteriales > Syntrophobotulaceae > JAIRRL01. The sequence goes on from JAISEW010000250.1 coordinate 747, forward strand.
TCATCGCGGATTCCGTGGAATTGATGGCGCGGGCCCACGCCCTGGACGCCTTGGTATTTATTACCAGTTGCGATAAAGTGGTCCCCGGGATGCTCATGGCCGCCCTGCGGCTTGATCTGCCCGCGATCGTCGTCAGCGGCGGCCCCATGCTGCCCGGGCGTTTTGAAGGACGGCGGATCGATTTTATTACTTCCTATGAAGGGATCGGCAGAGTGCATAGCGGGGAAAAAGACGAGGAATGGCTCCGCGGCCTGGAAGAAAGCGCCTGTCCGACTTGCGGCTCCTGCGCGGGCATGTTCACGGCCAACTCGATGAACTGTCTGACGGAAGTACTCGGCATGGCGCTGCCCGGCAACGGCACGATCCCGGCCGTATATTCCGAACGCCTGATCCTGGCCAAGGAATCGGGGCTGGCGGTGATGGAACTCTGGCGCCGCGATATCCGCCCCCGGGATATCGTGACGGAGACGTCGATCAAAAACGGCCTGGCCGCCGACATGGCTCTGGGCTGTTCCACGAATACAATGCTCCATCTCCCGGCTGTCGCCGGGGAGGGCGGCGTCAGTTTCCGCTTGCGCGACGTGAACGCCGTCAGCGACGGTACGCCGCAAATATGCAAACTCTCTCCGGCCGCGGGCGGGCATTTTCTGGTCGACGTACACGAGGCCGGCGGCATCAGCGCCGTGCTGGCCCGTTTGCTCGCGGGCGGCCTTATCGACGGCGAGGTCATGACGGTCTCCGGCTGTACGCTGGCCGAGCGCGTCGCGGGGGCGCGGGTCACGGACGACAGCGTCATCCGGCCTCTGGAGCGGCCGTATTCGCCCCGGGGCGGACTCAGCGTCCTTTTCGGCAATCTGGCCCCGGAGGGCGCCGTGATCAAGGTCGGCGCGCTGGCTGACCCGACGATGGTTTTTACCGGCACGGCCAAAGTCTTCGACGGGGAAGCCGCGGCGGCGGAGGCGATCCGCAGCGGCCGGACGCGGCCGGGCGACGCCGTGGTCATTCGTTACGAAGGGCCGAAAGGCGGGCCGGGTATGCGGGAAATGCTGGGACCGACGGCGACGCTGGCCGGCATGGGTCTGGACGAGTCAGTCGCCCTCCTGACCGACGGGCGTTTTTCCGGCGGCAGCCGGGGGCTCTCCATCGGGCATATTTCCCCGGAAGCGGCGCTCGGCGGTGATATCGCCTTTGTCGCCGACGGGGATCAGATCCGGATCGATTTAAAAGAACGCTCTTTGGAGTGGATCGCGCCGGAGGAAGAAAAAACCCGCCGCCGCGCCGCTTTCGATCCGGAAAAAAGTCTGGCCTCCGCCCGGCAACTGGCGGGGCGCACCGGATATCTGGGCCGTTACGCCCGGCTCGTCCAATCGGCGGATAAAGGGGCGGCTCTCCGCCCGAACGACTGATGTTTTATATTATGGAAAATTAAGGAAGGACTTTATATATATGCGGGATGAAGAAAAAAAACCGCCGTGTTTTCCGCGCAGCGGCGCGCGTGAACTGCTGGAACAACTGGCCGCCGCCGGCGTGGAAGTGATATTCGGTTACCCGGGCGGCGCCGTGCTGACCATCTATGACGCGCTGCTCGAAAGCCCCATCCGCCACGTCCTGCCCCGGCACGAGCAATCGGCTGTACACGCCGCCGACGGCTACGCGCGGATCAGCGGCCGCATAGGCGTTTGTCTGGCCACCTCGGGGCCGGGCGCCGCCAATATGGTGACGGGCATCGCCAACGCTTTTATGGATTCGATCCCCCTGCTCATCATCACCGGCCAGGTCTCGACCTGGCTCCTCGGCACGGATTCTTTCCAGGAAGTGGATATTACCGGCATCACCATGCCCATCACCAAGCACAATTATCTGGTAAAACGCGCGCAGGACATACCGCGCGTCGTGCGGGAAGCCATCCATATCGCGACTACAGGCCGCCCCGGCCCGGTGCTGATCGATCTGCCGCGGGACGTGTTGGACGGCGAGGTAAAACCGGAGACGGGCGCGCCGGCGGAGCTGAAAAGCTATAAATATTTTTCCAAGGGCAATATCGGCCAGATCAAAGAAGCGGCCAAAGCGCTGGCCCGCAGCCAAAAACCGGTGATCTACGCCGGCGGGGGCATCATCACTTCCGGCGCCGGCGACGCGCTGCGTGAACTGACGGAAAAAACCGGCATCCCGGTCGTGACCACTTTAAACGGCATCGGCAGTATCGCCGCCCGCCATCCGAACAATCTGGGCATGGTCGGGATGCACGGCACGACGACGGCCAATCTGGCCGTCCATGAGTGTGATCTGCTGCTGGCGGTCGGCGTGCGTTTTGACGACCGGGTGACGAGCGGCCTGACGGAGCGGTTCGCCCCCAAGGCCCAGGTTTTGCATATCGATATCGATCCGGCGGAAATAGGCAAGATCCTCCGCCCGCGCATCCCCATCGTCGGGGACGCCCGTCTGGTGCTGACTGATCTGCTGCCGCTCACGGCTCCCTGCGCCATTGAACCCTGGCGCGAGCGGCTCCGGGACTGGCAGGCGCAGTATCCGCTCTGCTATGAGCCGGACGGGCGCCTGAATCCCCAGCTCATCATGGAAGCCCTGGGCGAGGCCTGCGGCGACGGGGCCTGCGTGGTCACGGACGTGGGCCAGCACCAGATGTGGGCCGCCCAGTTTTATCCCGTCACTCGGCCGCGGCGGTTCATCACCAGCGCGGGGCTGGGCACGATGGGTTTTGGCCTGCCGGCCGCCATCGGCGCCCAGATCGCCTGTCCGGACGATTTGATCTGCCTGGTGACCGGGGACGGCTCGTTTCAGATGAATGTGCAGGAACTGGCCACGCTCCGGCAATACGCTCTGCCGATCAAGATCATCCTGATGAACAACGGCGTCCTCGGCATGGTGCGCCAGATCCAGCAGACTTTTTACCGGGAACGCTATAACGAGATCCAGCTGACGGCCAACCCGGATTTTGTCGCTCTGGCCGCGGCTTACGGCATCAGGGGCCTGCGCGTGGAAAAACCGGCGGACGCGCGGCCGGCGCTGCGGGAGGCGGTGCGGACGCGGGAGCCTGTTTTGCTGGACTTTATCATCTCGCCGGATGAAGTCGTGCTGCCGATGATCCACCCCGGCAAAGTGATAACCGAGATGCTGGAAGGGGGCGAGGATAATGCTTAGAACCATCGCGGTGCTGGTGGACAACAGCCCGGGCGTTTTGGCGCGCATTTCCGGCCTTTTTGCCCGCCGCGGCTTCAATATATACAGCCTGACGGTCTGCCAGACGGAAAACCCGCTGATCTCCCTCATGATCATCGTCGTGGAGGCGGACGCGGAGCGGATCGAGCAAGTGACGAAACAACTGCATAAACAGGTTGTGGTGCATAAAGTGACGGACTTGACAGAGATGGAAGTCGTCAACCGGGAGATGGCGCTCGTGCGCGTGAAGGTGAAGCCGGAGACGCGGCTGGAGATATTGCAGGTCGCGGACGTGTTTCGCGGGCGGGTCGTCGATCTGGGCCGCAGCAGCCTGACGGTGGAGATGACGGGGGATGAGAGTAAAATCAACGCTTTTTTGCGGGCGATGCGTCCGCACGGCGTGCAGGAACTCGTGCGCACCGGCCGGATCGCCATGACGCGGGCGGACTCGTGACATCACAAGATATTCCTTTTATGGAAAAACAAGGGAAACAAATCCTCCTGGGCAACGAAGCTATCGCCTTGGGGGCTATCGCCGCCGGCGCGCGGCTGGTGGCCGGCTATCCGGGCACGCCGTCCACGGAGGTTTTGCAGACCGTGGCGGCGCGCAACACGGACGGCGCTATCCATGTGGAATGGTCCACGAATGAAAAAGCCGCGCTGGAAGTGGCGGCCGGGGCCGCCTGGAGCGGGGCGCGCGCCATGGCCGTCATGAAACAGGTGGGCCTTAACGTGGCGGCGGACCCGCTGATGAGTCTGGTTTATCTGGGCGTAAAGGGCGGGCTGGTCATAGTGGTGGCGGACGATCCCGGGCCGATTTCCTCGCAGACGGAGCAGGACACGCGGTTTTTCGCCGCTTTCGCCAACGCGCCCGCGCTGGATCCTTCCTGCCCGGAGGAAGCCTACGCGATGGCGCTTCGGGCTTTTGACCTCTCCGAGCGCTACGGGCTGCCCGTGATCTTGCGGCCGACGACCAAGGTCTGTCACGCCAGCGCCGCCATCGAGCTGAGCGCGGAGCGCCGGCCTTTCGCCCCCGCCCGTTTTGAAAAATCCGCGCGCTGGGTGATTTTCCCGCCGCTCTCCTACCGGCGGCACGGGGAGATCAAAGCGCAGCAGGCGCAAATCGGGGAGGAATTCAGCGTTTCGGAGTTCAACCGCCTCGAAGGCGACGGGCCGCTGGGCATAGCGGCCGGCGGCGTCACCTACGCTATTTTGCGCGACGCGCTCATGGCGCGGACTGGCGCGGAGGACTGGCCGGCGGCACTCGCGGCTCTATCCTTAAGCGTTCTGAAAGTTGGAGCGGTTTTCCCGCCGCCGAAAGCCTTGTACCGCCGTTTTCTCGCCCGAACCGAGCGGGCGCTGGTGCTGGAAGAACTGGCCCCGGTCATCGAAGAACAGCTGCTCGCGCTCAAGGGGGCGGAAAACCTGACCGCCGGCGTCGCCGGCAAATTGAGCGGTTTCGTCGCCCCGAACGGCGAACTGCTCTTTGAACAGGTGGCGCGGTACACGGAGGAATTCCTGTTGGCCCCGCCGGTCACGGTCGCCGCCGCCGCGCCGCTTGCCGCGCCGCCGGTCGCTGTGACCACGCCTGAGTCCGAGCCGGCGCCGCTGGTCTGGCCCCGGCGTTCGCCGGTGCTTTGCGCCGGCTGTCCGCACCGCGCCTCTTTTTACGCGGTGAAAAAAGCGACGCGCGGCCAAAGGGCGGTTTTTTGCGGCGATATAGGCTGTTATACCCTCGGCAACGCCGCGCCGCTGGATATGACCGACACCTGTCTTTGCATGGGGGCCGGCCTGACCGTCGCTCAGGGCGTCAAGACCGCCGACCCGCAGGCTTTGGTTTTTGCTTTTATCGGCGACGGCACTTTTTTTGCCAGCGGCATGACCGGACTGCTGAACGCCGCCTATAACCGGGCGGATATAAACATAGTGATCCTCGACAACAGCACGACGGCCATGACGGGCCACCAGAGCCATCCGGGCCTGGGGCGCACGGTGATGGGCGAAGAAACGGTAAAGATCGACGCCGCCGCGGTGGCGCGGGCCCTGGGGGCGGGTTTTGTCGAGCGGGCCGACCCTTTTGACCTGCCGGCGGCGATGGACGCGGCGCGGCGGGCGGCGAGCCATCCGGGCCTGAGCGTCCTGATTTTTACCGCGCCTTGCAGCGGCCTTTTCCGGCCGACTTTGATCTGCCGCGCGGAAAAATGCTCGGGCTGTATGCTCTGCATCCGGGAAATCGGCTGCCCGGCCCTGCGGATCGCCACGGGCGTCGTGGAAGTCAACGCCGCCCTCTGTCACGGCTGCGGGCTTTGCGCCCGGGTCTGCCCTTCCGGCCGGCTCCGGCTGGAGGCGCGCGCGTGAGAGGCGCGGCGGATCCTGATATGGAGGATGACAAAATTTGGATATTTTGATCGCGGGTGTCGGCGGGCAAGGAACCATCCTCGTCTCCAAGATCCTGGCCGGCGCCGCGCTCCTGGGCGGCGGCCGCGTCCGCACGGGGGAAACCATCGGCATGAGCCAGCGCGGGGGCTGCGTCGTGAGCCATGTGCGCACAGGGGCGGTCTCATCCTCTTATATCCCGCCGGGCGGGGCGGATCTGCTGCTCGCCCTTGAGCTGTGCGAAGGCGCCCGCAATCTGCCCCGGCTGAAAGCGACGGGAGCGGCCGTCGTCAGCACGGCCCGCCTGGAGCCGGTCACGGCGGCGCTCGGCCAGGAGGCTTATGAGGAAGAAACGATGCGCGCCTATATCGCCGCCCGGCCCCGCGCGCGTTTTATCCCGGCCGACAGGGCGGCGCGGGCGCTGGGCTCGGAAAAAGCGGCCAATATCGTGCTTTTAGGCGCCGCTTTTGCCTGGGGTCTGCTGACCATGGACGAAGGATCTTTGCTGGCTGCGCTGGCGCAGAACACGCCGCCCGCCTTTGCCGCCCTGAACCGCGCCGCCTGGCGCGCCGGCGCGGAGGCGGCCCGGAACGCGGCGGATGATCGGGAGGTAACGGGATAAGATGCTTGATTTCCAGAAATTGAAAAAAGCGGTCGTTTACGCCGCCGGCAGCAGTCAATTTTACCGCGGCCGGCTGCGCGGGTTTGACCCGCGGGAGCTGCGCGGCCTGGATGATTTTACCCGGCTGCCCTTCAGCGACAAATACGATCTGCGCCACGCTTACCCGCTCGGCCTCCTGGCGGCCCCGCCGGAGGAGATCGTGCGCGTGCACTCGTCTTCCGGCACCACCGGTCAGGCGGTCATCATCCCCTATACGCGCCAAGACGTCGAGGATTGGGCGACGATGTTCGCCCGCTGTTTTGCGCTGGCCGGGGTGACGCGCGCCGACCGGGTTCAGATCACGCCGGGCTACGGCCTGTGGACGGCGGGGATCGGTTTTCAGGCCGGCTGTGAAAAACTCGGGGCTATGGCTGTGCCGACAGGTCCCGGCAACACGGAAAAACAGCTGCAGCTCATGCTGGATCTGCAGTCGACGGTGATCTGCGCGACGGCTTCCTACGCGCTCCTTTTGGCGGAAGAAGTGCAAAAACGCGGGCTGGCGGACAAAATAAACCTGAAACGCGGCGTGATCGGCTCGGAGCGCTGGGGCGAACTCATGCGCCGCCGCATCGCCGAGCAGCTGCGCATAGAGCTTTTTGACATATACGGCCTGACGGAGATCTACGGGCCGGGCATCGCCATCGACTGCCCCAGCCACGCGGGCATGCACTATTGGGATGATTTCATCTATTGCGAAGTGATCGACCCGGCGACGGGCCGGGTGCTGCCGGAGGGAGAGACGGGGGAGATCGTCGTCACGACTTTGCGCAAAGAAGGGGCGCCGCTCCTGCGTTACCGGACGCACGACATCTCGCGTCTCATCCCGGGCCAATGCCCCTGCGGGCGCTCCTATCCGCGCCTGGACCGCATCGTGGGCCGCACGGACGATATGATCAAGGTAAAAGGCGTCAATATTTATCCCGGCCAGATCGAGGATATCCTGCGCCAGACGCCGGGACTGTCCAGCGAGTATTACATCGAGATCGATTATGACGAAAACGGGAAAGAACGCCTGAGCATGCGCGCCGAAAGCGCCGCCGCCGACCGCGCCGCGGTGAGCCGGGCGGTGGAGCGGACCTTCCGGGCCAAAATAGGCCTGCGCGTCAGATGCGAGTGCGTGGGGCTGGGCGAGCTGCCCCGCTCGGAAAAAAAGACCCGGCGCGTTTTCGACAAGAGAGCGGAGTGAGACTGGATCAC
>JAISEW010000255.1 GCA_031263945.1 Gracilibacteraceae bacterium
AAGCGCACGTCCCCATAACCCGCGTTGACACGGCGAGCGAGGCACTGGCGGCGTCGATGGGCGAAAAGGCGCGGGTGGATTTGACGTATATGTCCGAATTGACGGGCATGAGCGAGGAAACGCTTAAAACGGAGCTTGAGGGCGTTATATTCCTTAATGTCGGCGGCGCTGAATCGCAGGACAAAGCCTACGTTACCGCCGACGAATACCTCTCCGATAATATCCGAGAAAAGCTGACTTTACACTGGTTTTTATACTGCTTTCTGCCAATGAAGACAGTCTGCGACTCTCCTCACCGTGCTCTGTAGTCGCCAATCTTCCTTGAAAGAAGTGTATCACCTTGGCAGAAAGAATCATAGCCCCCTTTACAGAAACTCCATAGAGCTACGTTTCATTCCCATTTGTACCGCCGCGCAGCGGCGGAATGGATGTTTTCATGGATGGCCTTGGACGGAAAAACCCTAGTGTAAATGGGACGCCTATGTTTCTTGGTGTTATATGGGAAAGCAAAGTCATCACAATTGAGACTTGGCGCGAAGCAAAAGGAGATCGCTATAAACCCGGAGGTGTTGTAGAATACCGGTGGCAAATTGAGCGTATCAAAGTTCCGTTATCATGGGCTGATACATCAACGCAGACCATTGTGACGAAAGGTCCTGTGCCATCGCCCTTGCGCGAGGAAGTGCTGGATTTAGTGCGGGAATGCATGATTGAGTTGAGTATACAAACGTATAAGGCCAAAAGTGTATATTTCGATTGTATCGCCGAGCCATATTACTATGAAAGATCGCTCTTTTCTGTGGAAGCCTTAGAAAAACGGCGGCAAACAGTGCTTGAAGCGACCAAAAAGAGAGAAAACAGCAGACGTCTGCGCAAACTGTTAAAATATGTAACCATATTATTGAAATATGTGGCAATGTATGCAATTGCTTTTGCGCTTATTATTTTTGAAGAACATCCTTCGCGCGAGCAACTCGTTTTTATTGTGCCGATAGTTATTGTCGGGGTTCCGATCCTTAACGCGATCCTTGACGCAATAATTTCTTCTGTTATTGATAAAAACTACGATAAATATTACAGGAGATAATTGCGTCAACTGACCAGTTGTTTAGCGCATATACCCATAATTTGTAACTGCCCATGCCCGGCGCGTGTTGACAAACGGCGTCCAGAGAGTTATAATGCACATATTCGCCGAGATTCGGCAACGGAGGGATATCTATGGCAATCGTCGCAGTCAACATGGTTCCTTTAGGCAAAGGCACGAGCGTCAGCCGGTATGTGGCGGCCGCCGAGAGAGCCGTCGTGGGCCGGCCCGGCGTCAAACGCGACCTGGGCCCTATGTTTACAACGCTGGAGGGCGATTTGGACGAGGTACTCGGCGCTGTCCGCGATATGCAGGAAGCTGTTTTTGCTGAGGGAGTGGAACGTCTTATTACCACAATAAAAATTGATGACCGCCGGGATAAAAAAGCTTCAATGGAAGATAAACTGGCTTCTGTCAACAGCAAATTAGAAACGTGAACGGTTTGGGGAAAGGCGATGGGGACGCCGGTCAGGGTGATTCCGGCAAGGATGCTGTCATGAAAAATCGATGGGGATGGGCGGCTGTTTTTTTACTTCTGCTCCTGTCACTGGTGTTCCAGATCTTCACCTGGATATATGTGCGGGAAATCAGGGAAGCCTCTCCCGCTCCGAGCAACCGCGCGTTATTGGAAGATCTGCAAACGGAACTGGCGGAAATGAATCAGACTTTAAACAGTTTGGCGCGGGAACAGCGCTGGCTGCAGGATTGTGTTTTTTTGCTGGATAAGGACAATTCGCGGCAGGAAAACATGGCGGTCAAAGCGGATGTCGTTTTCAGCCGCCTGAGCGAAGCGGAAACCCCGTTTATTCTGTACCGCCCCAAGGGAGAAACCGAATGGGCGGAAGAAGAACTGCGGCTCACGCAAGGTCTGGAATATACCACGCGTATTTTGCTGTCGCCCTATTATGAGTATGAATATATGATGACCGCGCGCGGCGCGATGGAGATCTCCAGCGATACGGCGCTGATACCTTATAACGTGTACGGCTTGCCGCGCTGGAGTACGGACTTGAAAGTCGCTTTTGCCAGCGGTTCCAACGCCGTGGATTTTACGATTTTCGTTTTGGTCAGTCAAAACGCGCCGCTGCCGGAAATGCGGCCGGTCGGCGTGGAACTCCGCGTGGAGAGCGAGGGTCTGGAGCCTGAATCAGTCAGTTTTACCGAAGACCGCAACGCTGCCGGCGCCTGGAGTACCACTTGGGCCTTGGCGGATGTTTCCGTCGTGAACGACATATCGGTTTTTATTGACGTCACATATGAAAACGGACTGACGCGCAGCGAACCGTTCGAACTGCTGAAAGACCGCGTGCGCTATGAAAGCAGCCGCACGTAAAACGGCGCGGAAAGGGCGGGATTATGCCTGATGTCAGTGTCAGCGTGATCATGCCGGTGCATAACGCCGGCGTTTTTCTTGACCGCGCCGTGCGAAGCGTACTTGATCAAACATTGGATGATTTGGAGCTTATTCTCATAGACGACGGTTCCACTGACGTTTCGCCCGCCCGCTGCGATTTCTGGGCCGCTAATGACAAGCGGGTGCGCGTCCTGCACCGGGAGCATGGCGGGCCGGGCCGGGCGCGCAACGCCGGGATTGCCGCCGCCGGCGGAAAATATATCGGTTTTGCCGACAGCGACGATTACGCGCTGCCGGAATTATACCGCGTTCTGCTTTCCGCGGCGGCGGGAGAAAATCTGCCGGCGGTCAAATGCGGCGCTTTTATTTTGCCGGAGGCTTCTTTTGTTTCGCCCGGCCCGGGCAGCGAGGAAGAAACCCTCCGCCGCTGGCCGAAACGCTTGAGCGGTCAGTACCGCTACGCGGCCCAGGATATCGCCGGGCCGGAGATCTTACATTATTTAAGCAATAATCTGCTGGACAATTCGCTCTGGACTTTGCTGCTGCGGGAGGATATTTGCCGGGCTATCCCGTTCACCGCCCATGACCGCATGGAAGACTGTTATTATTTCATGGATCTGGCCCGGGATCTGGATGTTTTGCGGCTCTTGCCAGAGCGCCTGTACATTTACCTCACCCGCGCGGGCAGCGTCTCCCAAAGCGCGGGATCCGCGCTGCTCCTGGAACGCGGCGCCCATGACATGGAGCTTTTTGACCGGGCGGCCGCTGCGCGCCAAACGAGTGCGATGACGAACGCTTTCAACCGTTTGGCGCGCACGCTGACTCAGTATGGCGACAGTGGCCACCAGCCGGCCACTCCGGAGGAATTGCGGCTTTACATGGATTTGATCGCCTTTTTCCGGCGGCATATGAATTTTTTCCGGCCCGCCCACCGCGCGCATCAGGCGGAAGACCCTTTCAACATAGACTTTTTTTCTTTACGTCAGGAAAACGGGACGGACACCGTGCTGGATTTCGCCGCCGTGGAAAGCCTGAACTTGCTGCAAAATCCGGGGACCTGATCCCGTCAGCCGTAGCGAAATTCGACGCCCATGCCTCCATTGGGGAATTCCCATTTCGCTAAGACAGTTTCCCCGCCGACTACCCGGCATGTGCCGCATTCCAGGCATCCCGCGTAATCAAAGCGGCAGCCGTACTTATCGTCGATCTTGTATAGTCCCGCGGGACAGGCCAGATGCAGTTTATAAAACTCCGCCAGATCCGGATCATTCTTGATATAGATATGCGCGTTGTTTTCGTCCACGCGAAACTTATCGATCCCCAGTTTTTCTTCAACATTCACACTCATAAAGAACGCATTCCTTTCATTCCGTCCAGCATCAAATTCAGCGCCCCTACTTCTTTTAAGCTGGAGCCGACTTTTTTGTACAAAGGCTGCGAAGGTTCCCCGTCAACGATAAAAAGCTGCGCCATGAGATTGCCGGCCATCTCCGGGTAGCCGGAAAAGATGCGCGGCGTCTTTTCCATAAAATGTGGGAATTTTCTGTATAATTTCAGGTCTCTCATGATAAAGCTGTCGTTCAACACGTTTTGGTAGGCGCTAAGAGCCTCGGCCCCGTAATCCCCTGCTTGCCTGGCCTGAAGTATCGCCCGCGCCGCGCAGTCCCCCGATCCAATCGCGAAATCCATGCCGCGCACCGTATAACCCAAATTAAGGCAAAATCCCGCCGCGTCCCCGACGACGAGCGCTCCGCCGGTAAAAAGACGGGGAACCATGTCCAGGCCCCCCTCCGGCACCAGATGGGCGGAATATTCGACCGTTTTGCCTCCCGCCAGCAAAGGCGCGACCGCGGGATGCCCCTTGAAATCCTCCAGGAGCTGAGGCAATGTCGTCACGCCGGCCGTCAGTCCGTTCAACGTGCAGACTACGCCCAGCGAGACGCTTTCTTTGTTCGTATATAAAAAAGCGCCGCCGACCTTGCCGCCGGAAGGCCGCCCCGCGAAAAGCCAGGCCGTGCCTTCGCCGCCGCCGCATTGGAACCTGTCCTCAATGACCGCGGCCGGCAATTCAATGACTTCTTTTACACCGACCGCCACCTGAGCGGGCGACAGTTTGGCGCGCAGGCCCAGCTTCCGCGCCAAAAGCGCGTTGACTCCGTCCGCGAGAACCGTGACGTCCGCCGTCATTTCGTCGCCGGCGGCGACGCCGCGGACCTTACCGCCCCGCAGCAAAAGATCGTCTACTCTGATGCCGGTCACTATCTGCGCCCCCGCTTCCTCGGCTTTGGCGGCCAGCCATTGATCAAAATCGACCCGCAGCACAGAATAAGAATCCCGTCCGGGCCCGCTTGAGGCCGGCGCGAAATAGTCCGCCGTAACGGCGCTGTCCGCGGTCATCAGGCTGATTTTTTCTCTTGTGATCCGGCGCTCCAGCGGCGCTTCTTTCGCAAAACCCGGTATGATTTTTTCCAGACTGTGACTGTAAATCCTTCCGCCGCTCACGTTTTTGGCGCCGGCAAAATTGCCCCGCTCGATCAGCAGAGTTTCCACGCCCTCTTTAGCTAATAAATAGGCGGTCGTGAGGCCGGCCAGGCCCCCGCCGACAATAATAGTTTCAAAATCACTCATTACTTAACCTCCCATGATTTAATTATATACGCCGGCGGACGCATCGGGTAGCAATCCTTGCTTGTCCGCGGCGGCAAGGTCTAAAGCGCTGGTTGATATTAAACGCCTCAAAATAAAAAAACCAAATAAAAAAACTCTTGTCAAACGGCTGAAAGTAGTTTAGAATATTTCTGTAAAGATAATACATCTAATAAGAGGAGGTACGATCATGGCAAAATGGGTTTGCAGTGTTTGCGGCTATGTCCACAAGGGGGATGAACCTCCGGAAGCATGTCCCTTATGTAAGGCCGGGCGGGAAAAATTCAACCGGGCGGAGGAAAGTGGACTGGCCTGGGCGGATCAGCACGTGGTCGGCGTGGCCAAAGGCGTTGACCCGAAATTGCTCGAAAACTTACAGGCGCATTTCATGGGCGAATGTACGGAAGTCGGGATGTATCTCGCCATGAGCCGCGTCGCCGATCGCGAGGGATATCCGGAAGTAGCGGAAGCCTATAAGCGCATCGCCTGGGAAGAAGCGGAACACGCCGCTAAATTCGGCGAATTGCTCGGCGAGGTCGTGACCGATTCGACGAAAAAAAATCTCCAGCTGCGCGTCGAGGCTGAATACGGCGCTTGCGCCGGCAAGAAGGAAATGGCCACTCTGGCCAAACAACTCGGCCTGGACGCCATCCATGACACGGTACACGAAATGTGCAAAGACGAAGCGCGCCACGGGCAAGCTTTCCAAGGCCTGCTGCAGCGGTATTTCGCTTAAGGGAGTGTACAGTTCCTGAGTTTGCGGGCGAACCCTCCGGTTCGCTCTACATATTAATATTGATACGGACACTTGAAAAAAAGGGTTTTTTCCTTTGCGGCACGAATTATAATAATTCGGATTAGATGAAGTAATTTGGCCGAAAGGACATTCGCAAAAATGAAAACCATTGGTAAAATCATCTTGGTGATTATAGTCATATTCGTCGCCCTTTTTGCTATGAGCGGTTTTTACACCGACTGGCTCTGGTTCAGGGATTTAGGCTATCTCAGCCTGTTTTGGGTCCCGCTGATCAGCAAGGTGATCATCCAGGCCATCAACGGGGTCTTGCTTTTCATCATCATCGCGACCACCTTCCTGTCAGTGCGCCATGCCATCGCTACTTTTTACCAGGAAAAAGTGGGGCCTCATCTGCAAAACCCGCGTCTCCAGGCCATACTCGCCCAGTTTCGCCCCCAAAACCTGTCGCCGCGGCGCTTGACGGCGCTGCTCCTGATCATAGCCGCGGTCCTGAGCGTCGCTTTCAGCGCGGCCGCCGGACTGACCGGCTGGCTTGACGTGCTGTCTTTTCTGAACGCTTCGGATTTCCATCACACCGACCCGGTTTTCGGTTTGGATCTCAGCTTCTTCGTCTTCCGGCTGCCGTTTCTGCAAACGGTGTACAACGCCTTTTTCCCGCCGCTGCTGCTCCTGACCCTGTGTACGGCGGCGTTTTACGCGGTCACCGGTTTTATTTCCCTGCACAGCTCCCTGTTCTGGCAGAAAAACGCCATCCAGATCGACAGCGCCGCTAAAAAACACCTGTGCATCCTGTGCGCCGTCGTATACGCTCTGGCGGCTTTCGGCTTTTTCCTGCAGATGTACAGTCTGTTTTATTCCCAGCAGGGTACTGTGGTCGGCGCCGGTTACGCGCAAATCACGTTTACCCTGCCGGTTATCCGTCTGCTCATAGTCCTCGGCGCCGCCGCCACCGCGGCTTCGCTTTTAACTTTGATCCGGCGCGACATCCGCCCCTTGATTTTCGCGCCCTTCATTTTGCTTGCCGTTTATTTCCTCGGCGCGGGCGTTCTGCCTTCCGCGGTGCAGTCTCTGGTGGTCGTGCCTAACGAACTGCAAAAGGAAACGCCTTATATTGAAAACGAGATACAAATGACTCGTTTCGCCTACGGTCTGGACAGGATCGTGGAGCGCGATTACACCGGAACGGCGGATATCACTTTGGCGGCTCTGGAAAATGAAAAAGCCATCATTGACAACGTGCGCCTGAACGATCCCCGGCCCATGAAACAAATATACGGCCAAAAACAGGGGATCCGCCAGTATTATAAATTTAACGATATCGATCTCGACCGCTATA
>JAISEW010000026.1 GCA_031263945.1 Gracilibacteraceae bacterium
GTGACGGCCGGCACGACCGTCAGTGTGTCGACAAACATTTTTAATACCGGCCGGGCCAATGTTAGCAATCTCATGCTGAATATCGAGGGCAATTTCCAGACGGACAACGCGCGGCTGTATATCGGCAATCTCAACACCGGCGCGAGCGAAAGCTACGAAGGCAAGCTGATCATTGAGCAAGCCGGCAAGGCGGAAGGTAAACTGATAGTTTCGTACGACGCCCCTTCCGGCGAACAAGTGGTAAACAATTATCCGTTCTCCTTTGCCGTCGGAGAGGCGGCGCCCGATATGAGCGCCGAGCCTCCGCCTCCGCCTCCTAAGCCGATTTGGCAGAAACCTGTCGTCTGGTGCGTGGCGGCGGCCCTGGTTATCCTCATTTTCTTGCTGCGTAAAAACGGCCCGCTCAGAAAACTCATCCGCCGCGGCAAAGGAAGTGACGCTGATGAAATGGACTGAAATATTTAAAATGGGCGCCGGTAATCTTCTGCGCCGCAAGACCAGGACTTTGCTCACCGTACTCGGCGTGGTCATCGGCGCGACGTCCATCATCGTCATGCTCTCCATCGGTTTTGGCCTGAAAGCCTCTATGCACAACCAGTTAGGCGGCACGGCCAGCCTGACGATCATCAACGTATCCGAACAAAGTCCCGAAGACAAATCCGCGAAATCATCACAGAAGAAAAAACCTGTTTTAGACCCCGCGACTGTCCAGAAGTTCAAGGGGCTGGAAAACGTAACCGCCGTGACCCCGCAAAAAACCGCTTTCGCTCATTTTATCAGCGGCCGCTACGTCGCCGATATCAGCATTATCGGGGTCGATCCCCGGTTTATGGACGCGTTTGGTTTTAAGCTGGAACGGGGGCAGCTGATCACACCCGGCACCAACGAAGTCATTTTCGGGCATAGCGCGACTTACAATTTTTACAATCCCCAGCGATCCACTTGGCCAAATAATGATGAAACCGTTCCGCCGCCGGTGGACGTATTGAATGATACGGTAAAAATCTCTTTTGACGGCTCTTATGAGGAAAAACGCCGGCAAAGCGGCCCAAAGCCCAAAGTTTTTACCGTTAAACCCGTCGGGGTCAACATTGAAAACACCGAATATTCCTGGAACGTTTATATGGACATCGACATGCTGACAAAACTTGCCAAAGACAGCGGCGTAGAATCGGCAAAATCCGTTTCTAAAAAGGAAAAATTTGACACGGTTCTCGTCAAGGCGGATAAAGTGGAAAATGTACTCGCGGTGCAGGACGTCATCAAAAACATGGGGTTCAAAACCTACAGCAGCGCCGAATACGTGAAATCGATCGAAGGAACTTACAATACGCTGCAGCTCGCGCTGGGAGGCATCGGCGCCATTTCGCTCATCGTCGCGGCCATCGGTATCACCAATACGATGATCATGTCCATTTATGAGCGCACACGGGAAATCGGCGTCATGAAAGTTGTGGGCGCGGCTATCAGCGACATCCGTTCCCTCTTTTTGCTGGAAGCGGGGCTGATCGGCTTATTCGGCGGCCTGCTGGGCATGATTCTCAGCTATATCATCTCATATGTCATAAATACTTTGGTCGGGTCGAAGGCAAGCGAAATGCTGGGCGGCGGCGGACACATCTCCATCATCCCGCCCTGGCTGGTGCTGGCCGCCCTGGGCGTGAGTTTCGCTGTCGGGCTTGTCTCCGGTTACCTGCCGGCGCGGCGAGCCATGAAACTGAGCGCTCTGCAGGCGATCAAAACCGAATGATCATCGTCAAACGATCCGCAGCGACGCTTCCAGCCTGTCCAGCGCTTCCGCCAGCGCGGCGCGCGGACAGGCGAAGTTTAGCCGGACATGATCCCCGGAAGCGCCAAACCTCTCGCCGCCGGACAAAGCGACTTTCGCCCGCTCCAGCAAAGCCGCCGCCGCGTCGCCCAGCCTATAAGCCGAAAGATCAAGCCATTGCAGATATGTCCCGTCCGGGACCGTGAAGCGGGCGCGGGGAAAACGGCGGGGCATTTCGGCGGCCAGATGATCGCGGTTGCCGCGCAGATAGGCGAGCAGCTCGGTTTTCCATTCGTCGGCCGCCGGGGAATAGGCTCCGCGCCCGGCGGCGCAGTGGACGGCGCCGGCGCTGCCCAGCCAAAACGACATTTCACATACCTTCGCGCGCAGTTTCTCATTCGGCACTACCGCCACAGCGACCGGCATTCCCGGCATATTGCCGATCTTGCCCGGCGAGGTGAGGGTGACGGAGTTTTCCGGCGAAACGGCGAAAAACGGGGTATGCGTACGCGCTCCGCCATAAACTATCTCGCCGTGGATCTCGTCGGAAACGACGATAAGCCCGCGCGCTCGGGCAAAATCCCCGAGCCGTTCCAGCTCGCCGCGCGTGTACACATGTCCCGTCGGGTTGTGCGGGTTGCATAAATAAAAGATCCCCGCGCCCTTCGCGGTTTTGCGCGCCATATCCTCAAAATCCGGCTCATAGGCTAAGGCCGCTCCCGCCCCGTTTTCGATCAGCGGCGAAACGAGCATCCGTTTTCCCGCCCGTGCGGGTGCTTCCAGCAGGAGGGGATAGTTAGGCGCGTTCGCCAGCGCGTCGCCGGGAACAAGCCGCGCGAGCGCCGCGAGGGCCGGGACCACTCCCGGCAGCGTCACCAGCCAGGACGCGTCCGCCGTCACGCCGTAAACTCTGCCATACCAAGCGGCCACCGCCTCGTTTAAGCCTTCGTTCCCGCGGCTGTATCCAAAAACCGGATGCCCCGCCAGCCGCTCGCGCGCCGCCGCCAAAGCCGCGGGCGCGGTCGCCCAGTCCGCGTCCGCGATAGAAAGCGGGATCACTCCGGCCGGAACGGTATCCCATTTAACGCTGCCGCTTCCCCGGCGCGGCACTCCCCTGTCAAAATCAGTCATTTATTCCTCCGAAATATATGTTTTACATATATGTATTATATGATAAATACGGTCACTTGTAAACTGTAATTTTCCGGCTTGAAAAATCGGGGCGTACCTGTTATGATATGACAAAATATCATTATAATCAATATTTCCCTGGAGGTCGTCATGCTTGATTTAAAATTTGTGCGCGCCCAGCCTGAACTCGTGCGGGAAGCGCTGGCCAAACGCCGGGCCGCGGTCGATCTGGACGGTTTTTTGCGGATCGAGGAACAGCGCCGCGAGCTGCTGGCGGAAACCGACGCCTTGAAAGCGCGCCGCAACAAAGCGTCGGAGGAAGTGGCCCGCCTGAAAAAAAGCGGCGGCGACGCGGCGGCTTTGGTGGCCGAGACGCGGGAGGTAGGCGAACGCATCAAAGAATACGAGACCCGCTTGGCCGCCCTTGAGGAAAACACGCGGCAAATACTGTACGAGATCCCGAATATCCCGCACGCCAGCGTGCCGGTGGGCGAAGACGAAGACGCCAACACGGAGATCCGCCGCTGGGGTGAGCCGCGCCGTTTTGACTTCCCGCCGCTTCCCCATTATGAGCTGGGAGAAAAATGGGATATTTTGGATTTTGCGCGCGCCGCTAAAGTGACCGGCGCCCGTTTTACTTTTGCCAAGGGGCTGGGGGCGCGGCTGGAACGCGCGCTCATCAGCTTTATGCTCGATCTGCACGCGCCGAAAGGCTATACGGAGATCCTGCCGCCCTACATGGTCCACCGGCACTCGATGGTGGGCACAGGCCAGCTGCCTAAATTTGAGGACGACGCTTTTCGCGTGGCGGGCACGGAATATTTTCTCATCCCGACGGCCGAAGTGCCCGTGACCAATCTGTACCGGGACGAGATCCTGGACGCGGCGGCGCTGCCCATTTACCACTGCGCCTACAGCGCCTGTTTCCGCGCCGAGGCGGGCGCGGCCGGACGGGATACGCGCGGTCTTATTCGTCAGCACCAGTTCAACAAAGTCGAACTGGTGAAGTTTTCCCTGCCGGAAAACTCCTACGCCGAACTGGAAAGCCTGACCGCCGACGCCGAAGCCGTGCTGCAGGCCCTGGAACTGCCTTACCGGGTGGTCTGTCTCTCGACGGGTGATCTCGGCTTCAGCTCGGCCAAGACTTATGACCTGGAAGTGTGGCTGCCAAGTTTTGACAAATACCGGGAAATATCTTCCTGCAGTAATTTTGAGGATTTTCAGGCTCGGCGGGCCAATATCCGTTTCCGCCGCGGCCCCAAGGACAAGCCGGAGTTTGTGCATACGCTGAACGGGAGCGGGGTGGCCATCGGGCGCACCGTCGCCGCCATCTTGGAAAACTGCCAGACCGAAGACGGGCGGATCCGCGTTCCGCAGGCGCTCAGACCGTATATGGGCACTGATCATATCGGCGGTTAAAAGGCGCCCCGCTCAAAAACCAGACGCCCCCCGACCCAGGTTTTTACCGGATAGCCCCGCAACTTGCGCCCCAGAAAAGGCGTGTTGGCCGATTTGGAAGCCATAGTCTCCGCAGTCACCGTCTCTTCCCAGTCCGGGTCAAACAGCACCATATCCGCCGGCGCTCCCGGTTTGAGGGTCCCCGC
>JAISEW010000027.1 GCA_031263945.1 Gracilibacteraceae bacterium
CGGATTATCTGGACGTTTACCTGATCCATTTTATCTCCGCCGGGAATTGGGGGGAAATAAAGGAAAGAAAGATAATCGCCGAATTCGAGAAGTTCCGCGCCGAAGGGCTTATTCGCGCCATCGGTTTTTCTTATCACGGGAGCTTGCCGGCTTTTCGCGATATTCTCGCTTATTATCCCTGGGACATGTGCCAGGTGCAGCAAAACCTGCTGGACGTTGACAAAGAAGTGACGGCGGAAGCCATTCGGCTGGCCGGCGACAAAGGCTGCGCCCTCGTGATCATGGAGCCTCTGCGCGGGGGAGGGCTGGCGGTCGGGCCGCCGCCCGTGATGGAAATATATGAGAGAGCGGCCCCGGGACGCGGCGCGGTCGAGTGGGCGTTCCGCCACGTCCTCGACTATCCGGCGGTCAGCACGGTCCTGAGCGGTATGACCACGCCGGAGCAGCTGCGGGAAAACATCGCCGTCTTTTCGCGGCCGGATATCGGGCCGAATTGCCTCAGCGCCGCGGAAAAAGACGCCCTGCGCCGGGTGAAAGAGGTATATGAATCGCTGGCGGCCGTGCCCTGCACGAACTGTGAATATTGTCTCCCATGTCCGCAAAACGTAAATATTCCCGACGTTTTTGACATGTATAACGAAGGCGTGATGTTCGGCGCCTTTGACCAGCCCAAACGGAAGTATATGTTTACGGTGGCGGCCGGGCAGGACGCCTCGCGCTGCGCCGACTGCGGCGAATGCGCCCCGAAATGCCCGCAGTCGATCCCTATCAGTCAAACTCTGGCCGCCGCGCATGAGGCGCTGCGCGGCTGGATCGAATAGGAAACAGCCGAGACAGGCGGAGAGGACAGACGGCATAAATGGATTATTTTTTCAGTGACAAAATTTCCGCGCTTCAGCCTTCGGCTATCCGCGAGATCCTGAAAGCGGCCTCCGATCCGGGCGTCATATCGCTGGCGGCCGGGAATCCGGCCCCGGAAGCTTTTCCCCGGGCGGCCATCGCCGCCATAACGGCGGAGATACTGGAACGCGACCCGGTCAGCGCTCTCCAGTACGGGATCAGCGAGGGTTATGAGCCCTTGCGTCTCGCCGTGGAAGCGATGTTAAAACAAAGATACGGCATAGGGCGCGGATTTGATCAGGTGCTCATAACCTCCGGCGCTCAGCAGGGGATCGATCTGGCGACCAAAGTGCTGTGCAACGAGGGCGACGTGGTATTGTGCGAAAACCCCAGCTTCATCGGCGCCCTGAACACTTTCCGCTCGTACAATGTCCGGCTGCGCGGCGTCGACATGGAAGAGGACGGCCTGGATCTCGGGCAGCTGGAGGAGGCCCTGCGCACGGAAAAAAACGCGCGTTTTCTCTATCTGATCGCCAATTTTAACAATCCGACCGGCCGGTGCACGAGCTTGGAAAAACGCCGGGCGATCTACGCGCTGGCCCGGCGGCGCGGCATACTGATTTTGGAAGATAATCCCTACGGCGATCTGCGTTTTGCCGGAGAGGACATCCCCAGTCTCAAATCGTTTGACGAAGACGGCTTGGTCATTTACGCCGGCAGTTTTTCCAAGATAATCGCCCCGGGCCTGCGCGTCGGTTTTGCCTGCCTGCCGGCGGAGATAGCCTCTAAAATGACTGTGGCCAAACAAGGGGCGGACGTTCACACCGGCGCTTTGGCCCAGATGATCTGCGAGCGTTTTCTGGCCGGCACGGATCTGGACGAACATTTTCGCCGCCTGCGGGATATTTACCGCCGCAAAAGCGGCCTGATGCTGGAGGCCATGGGCGCTTCCTTCCCGCCCGCCGTCACCTGGACAAAGCCGGAGGGCGGTCTTTTCCTCTGGTGCAGCTTGCCGCCGGCCGCGGACATGACGGCGTTCTGCCGCTCCGCCGCCGCGGCCGGGGTGGCGGTCGTTCCGGGCAGCGCTTTTTTAACTCAGCCGGAAGACTATTGCCGCTCATTCCGCCTGAACTTTTCCACGCCGCCGGACGAGAGCATCATACGGGGCATCGAGCTCTTGGCCGGGCTTTTGCGCTAAAATGCCGCCTCTGGCTCTGGCGCTGGAAGGGGGCGGCGCGCGCGGCGCTTACCATTTGGGCGCTTATAAGGCTTTGCGCGAACTCGGCCTGGAGTTCGAGTGCGTCGCCGGCACTTCCATCGGCGCCATCAACGGAGCGGCCATAGCGCAAGGCGATTGGGAAATCCTCTACGATTTGTGGTGGAATATCACTCCTTCCCAAATATTGGATATTGAGGACGACCGTTTCAGCGAGCTGAGACAATTGCGTTTTTCGCCGGAAAACACCGCTTATTTTATGCAAAAGGCCGGGGAGATCCTGATGGGGGCGGGCATCGACACGAGCGCCCTCAGGAAGATCATCCATCAGTTCATAGATGAGGAAAAACTGCGGCGCTCACCGACGGGATTCGGTCTGGTCACTTTTTCCCTTTCGGATATGAAAGCTTTGGAATTATTTGTTGAGGACATCCCCGCCGGCCAGCTGGTGGACTATCTGCTGGCCAGCGCGCGCCTGCCCGGTTTTCGCCCGGAAAAACTGGACGGCAAATACTTTCTGGACGGCGGTTTTTACGATAATCTGCCGATCCGCCTGCTGGAAAGCAAGGGCTACCGCGACATCGTCGCTATCCGCACAAAAGCGCCCGGACGCGTGCGCGGCGCGAGCGGGGAAAGTCAGGTCAAGACGATACTCTCGCCGGAAAACACCGGCATGCTGCTGGATTTTGACCAAGATGCGGCGCGTTACTGTATGCGGCTGGGTTATTTCGACGCCTGGCGCGCCTATCGCCCTATAGGCGGCAGCCGCTATTATATAAATTTGCCGCCCGACGCGGACGTCTGGGCGCTGGATTTTTTTCTCCGGGTGCCGGAAGACGCCGTTATCGCGGCGGGAAAACAGCTGGGCGCTCCCGATATGCCCTGGCGCCGTTTGCTGCTGGAAAAACTGCTGCCCCGCGCCGCCGCTCTGCTGGAGCTGCCAAAAGCGGCGGATCATTGCGACCTGCTTTTGGCCATGCTGGAAGTCATGGCCTCCGATTTTGGACTGGAACGCTTTCGTTTCTATACGGCGGAGGAATTCATGACCGCGCTGCGGGAAGCCGGGGCCATAGCGGAGGGATCCGGGCCGCCGCTGGAGCGAAGCGATGCCCCGCGCCGATCGGTGAAGGGCAAAGCGGCGCGAGAACTCATTTACACTTTGTTCGGGAAGCGCTGACCGTCCTATCGTCTGATATATTTCGTGCTGCGAGCCGCGCCGACTTTCATGATCGCGCCGGATTTCAGCATTGACGCGATAACGGCTTCAACGGTGGTCGGGCTTACGTCGGGCAGGATATAGCAGACCTCGCGCTTGCTTATCGGGAGCAGGCTGTTCAGCACGGTCGCTTCAATGCGTCCGCGTTTGCTGACCTTGCCGCTGTTTATCACGGCAAATCGTTTGTCCAGCTCCTTGCAGCACAAAAGCAGCGTCATGACAAAGTTTTCCACAAATGGGAAATAACTGTTTTCGCCTGTGCGCCAGC
This sequence comes from Gracilibacteraceae bacterium, assembly GCA_031263945.1. Lineage (GTDB taxonomy): Bacteria > Bacillota > Desulfitobacteriia > Desulfitobacteriales > Syntrophobotulaceae > JAIRRL01. The sequence continues at coordinate 3,541 of JAISEW010000027.1, forward strand.
CGTCCGAACTCTCTTTCAGCGCCTTGTAGTACCCCGCTTTGCCCTGGTTGATTTGTTCCTATAACTGATTATATGCAGATTTTCAAGAGGAAAACAAAATATCTGCATATAAACACAAGAAAAATATGCAGATATCGGATCGGAGCTTCCCCCGTCATTCCAGTCTCGTACCTGAGACAGGGGGCGGGGATGGATTCCGGCATAAAGCCGGAATGACGGCGTGGGACCCGGTTCCATTCTCCCCTCCCGTCATTCTGGG
>JAISEW010000159.1 GCA_031263945.1 Gracilibacteraceae bacterium
TTGACGAAACGGGGCAGTTCGGTTTCGATGGCGTCGCGCTTTTTCCGGACGATTTCGTCGGCCGCCTTGTAGTTCTTGAAGAACGCGGCAATCGCGAGGAAGATAAACACCGGGGCGCCTATCGGCACAAAAGCAAGACAAGGGATAAGAAAGGCGAGTATCAGAGCCGCCTTGACGACGGCCTTTGCCGTGTAGACTTCGGGCGACAGGTTGATGTCGGCTGATTTGAGCGTCGCCGCCATCTTGCGCTTTTTGTAGTCGCCAAGCTTGATACGCCCGGAGAGCTTCACGGCGAGGTCAAAAATCACGGCCTCTAAAGATTTGGCCTGTTTCTTCTCCCGGCGCGTCACGGCGATCACCGCCTTTGTCACGGCAAGGGTCGGGACTTTCAGCAATTCCGCGAGGATAAAGTACAGCCCCGCCCCGAACAGGCAGGAAAAGGGGAAAAGGATGCCGAGCATAGTTCACCTTCTTTCAGAGATTTTACCTTTTATACTCAATCGGTCTCGTCAGCCGTATCACCGCCGCCAGCGACGCGAACAGCGCCGCCGCCGACAGAGCGAGTACGCCTTTGCCGGCCGCGGTGTTCATCAAAGTGTTAAACCACTCTTTGTTGAGGAAATAGATCAGCGGGATATTACCCACCAGCAAAAGCGCCATCGTGAGAAACTCCTTCATCGGCTCGTAAAGCAGAATATCAAGCTCCGCGGACACGACGCGCATATCGGAGAGTTTAGCGATGATGGGGGTGAGCGTCGTTTTGAGCGTCTTGTCCTCCTGACAGGCGATCACCGCGTCGATCCACTCGCGGTAGACCTCGCTCGCCACCTTGTACTTGATGTTTTCCAGGGCCAGCCGGAGATCGGCGCTCAAAAGATTGGTCTGGGCGAGGAAGAGCCTGAACACGTCGCAAACGGGCGGGTTGAGGTAAGAAATGTTTTCCTCCACGGCGAGAATGAAGTTCTCGCTCCGGAGATATGAAGTCGTGATGATCGAAAGCGATGTTTCCAGTTCGGCGTTGAGCTGTTTTTTATAAAAATTCGCCGTAAACAGCACCTGCCAGAAGGGGAGAAGCGATAACCCGACCGCCATAACGGGTATCATCAGCGCGTTATTCATCAGCAGCGAAAAAACCGCGCCGGCGATGAACAGCATGATGGAAAGCGCAGTCAATGTCCCAAGCAGGTTCTCTTTGCCCATGACCGCTAAGATCTCTTTGGTTTCCAGTATTGTCCGGCGTATGCCTCTCACCTTTTTGGCGCCGGCGGCCTCTTTGATCATCCGGGCCAAAGTCTTTTTCCGGCCGCGCAATAACTGAGCGACTCTCTCCGCCAGCTCAAACGGCGAGAGGGAAAGCAACATAAAACCGCCGCTGACCAGCCCGATGAACCCTACGATCAAAAGCGTCGTCACTTGGATTCGCCTCCCGTCAGTTTTTCCAGGGCGCTGAGGGGCATACCGTTTTCGCGCAGCCGCTTTCTGAAGCCCGCCGATATGGGATCTACCCGCTCAAACTCGCCCTTGATCGCCTTGCCGCTACCACCGCTGCTTTCGGTGATGTTAAAACGAAACAGAGTCCGGATCTTCCGCTCCCCGTCCGGCAGGATCTCGCACTCGGTGATCTCCATGATCTTGCGGCTGCTGTCCTCCAGTTTTTTCGCGAACACGACGATAGGGAACGCCTCGGTGACGAGATCATAAAGCGTCTTGTCGCTGATATCGTATTTGGTCTTGCAGAGCGTCACCATGCGGTTATAGGTGGCGTCGCAGGAGTTAGCGTGCGTGGTGGTGATAACGCCGTGCCCCGTCCGGGCCGCTTCCTGCGCGGCAAAAGCTTCCGCCGACTTCATCTCGCCCACGCAGACTATATCGGGGTTGGAGGTCAGGGCGTATTCCAAGAGTTTTTCTTGGTCTACATTCTGCCGCGGATCTTCTGAATAGCGCGTGACTGTATGCACCACATTGTTGAGGACCCTGCCGCTTTCGTCCTCTTTTACCAAGTCGAACTCCCGGCAGCCGTTTTCAATGGTAAAAAGGCGCATGTGGTCGGGAATGGTGGATAAGAGCCAGGCCATGACCGTCGTTTTTCCGCTGCCGGTCGCTCCGGTGACGCACATGGAAAGACCGTAACGCAAGCAGAGGGAGAGAAAGTCGAGCATTTCGGCGGTCGCGGTATTGTTTTTGACAAAATCCTTTTTGCCGAGTTGCTTGGGGTTGACGATACGGATGGAAGCCGCCACTCCTTTTTCCTCATCGGTGACGGGATTGCCGAGGACGGTGATGCGGATCTTATTGGATAAATGCCCGCGCACGACGGGCTGGGAGTGGTCGAGTATCATGCCCGACTGGTGCAGCACCCGGCGGATCACGTCAATCGCGTGCTGCGGGCTATGGAAATGTTCGCTCGCCGGCAGGATCTTACCGCTCGCGTAGGTGATTTTCACATCCTTCCATGAATTGATATTGATCTCCTCAACGTCATTTGAGAAAAGATATTGGGTGAGAAAGGAAAACTCAGCCATCTCCGCGTACAGGCGGTCGATCAGAGCGTCAAAATCGTAACCGTCCACGCTGATTTGGCCGTCAGTCAGATATTTGGCGATATAGGCCGAGATCTGCTTTTTCTGCTCGTCGGGATTATCGGTGATCAAAGTAGCGAATTTGGAGGAAATATATTCCTGCACCTCGGCCAGCACGTCGGCAAACGGCCTTTTGATACTTTCGTCGTCAAAGAAAGCGCTGTAGCGTTTATTCAAGCTCAAACACCTCCCGCGCCGCTTTTTTGATCTCGGCGTTATACTTTCTCGCTTCTTTCCCCGGGAGAGAGTCAAGCAGCTCCGCCGCGTAAAACTGCCGCTCGATCTCTTTTACATGCGGCAGCGTATAGCTGGCGCCGCCGTAAACCGAGCGGAACGTGCTTTCCTCCTGCCCGGCTTTAAGGTCGGACAGCGCCTTGATATGGCGGCTTGAGCTAAATTTTGCCCGGGAAATGAGGGGCAAATGCGATCGGTAGTAGGAAAGGGCTTTAAGGTCGGCGCTCACGAGCCGCAGCACCTTGTCCGCTTTTTGTAAAGCGATCGTGGTAAACCCGTCTTCGGTCAAAACGCTGGAGCAGTCGATGATAACGCAGTCGGCCGCCGCCCGGAGTTCTTGGAGAAAACCGGCGACGCGCTCGGCCAGAAACTCCGAATAGGTGAAAATGTTATCGCCATTCTTATAGCCAATGACGGCGATCCGCTCATGCTTCGGATAGGGGATCGCGGCCTGCATGACGTCTGCATACTTAATATGGGGCCGGGAGAGCAGAGAGCCGAGCGTCCGGCCCTTCACGTCCACGCCTGGCATGAGGGATGAGAGCGCCGGGCAGAAAAGGTCGGCGCAGATGACGATCACATTCTTTTTTCGCGCCTCAAGCTCCCGCGCCAGCTTCATGGCGGTAACGGTCTTACCGCTCGACGGGCTGCCCCATACCGCGACGATCTTAGTTGCCATCAGGCCTTACCTCCGCTTCGGTTTCTTCCGCGGGCGTTTCTTCGCCGGCAAGGGATTTCAGGTAATCGTCTTGGATCTTAAGGAACTTGGCGCCCTCGGAGGCCGCGCCGCGATAAACAAGGGCGCAATGGATCTTGCCTGTATTTTCCAGTTCGGCAAGGAGCAGGGCCTGCGCGGGAAGGGCGAGCAAAGTGACGGCAGCGGGCAGTTCTTTTTCCTCACTGTCATTTTCACGGCCCATATATTCCTTGTCGTAGCCTTTGCCGTCCGTCACGGCGAGAACTTTGACGTAACGCAGTTCGGGCAGGGCGATGGTTTCCTGAAAATCCCCCACGCCGGAGGCGATCAGAGTGACAATATCTCCGGACTCTAATTTGCCGGAAAGCCCCGCCGCAAAAGATTTGATGGTGACGGACACAGCCGTGCGCGTCCCGTCCAGCTCGCTCAGATAGGCAAACTCGGCGACGGGCGCATCAGAGAGCTTGGCCGCGAGAATATAGTCGCCCGCCTGCATATCATATTTCGCGTATCTGCCGACGACGTTTTCTTTTTCTTTCATAACGCTCCCCGGCAGATTGTAGCCGCCGACTGTGACCGCCGTCACCATGTTCGCGGTGATCATATCGCCCTGGTTTATCTCCCCCGTTACGCGGACAATCTCCGTCTGCGCCCTGACCGCGCCGTTAAAGAGCGGAGTCAGGCCAAAACAGACGATAAGCGAGAGAACTATGCAGATAAGCCCCAGGGCGGTGCGGTTTTTTAAGATATTCAAGATATTAGAACCCTCCCATATTCGTGATGATGTAAGAGACTGCGCCCCCGGCGCAGAAAAACGGCGCGAGCGGCAAGGCGGTCTTACAAGCGGAAAAGCCTTTTTTGAGCAAAGTGATGAGCGCGAACAGGGCGATGAGCGACAGGGCGATGGCGGCCTGCAAAAGACCGCCCCATACGCCGAGTACCGCGCCGCAGGCGAACATCAGTTTAATATCGCCGCCGCCGACAGCGCCGGGTTTTACGAGGGCCGGGATGAAGAAAGGGAGCGCGGTGAGCGCCGCTCCCCAGAGCGAGCCGCCCGGCCCCGCCAGAGAGAGCGCGAGACTGGATGCGCACAGCCACTCGTCTATCTCCCGTCGCTTTATATCAGTAGCGGCGGCCCGGATGAGCAGAGCCGCGAAAACAACTCCTTTAACGACCGCGATCACGGTTCGGCGGCCCAATCGCCTTCATCCTCAAACTCGCTCTCGAACTCGCCCTCAAACTCATCTGTTTCCCTCTCGGCGGCCCGCTCGTCGGCCGCAGCCGCGATAACATCCTTAATGCCTTCTGTCTGCGCCTGGCCGCGGCGCTGCCATTCGCCGTACAAACTCTTTAGCGGGCTATCGAGCGACATGAGCGCCTTTAACTGTTCCGTGCTTAAATGAGAAGTTTCGGGTCCAAAGCTGGCGCGGAAGTCACTCATGGTCCAAGTCTCGTCAATGTTTTTTTCCGGCTGCATTTTTCGGGCTTCGTCCGTGTAGTCCTCAAATTCGAGGTTTACCCGGTCAGAGACCCTCCCGACAAGGTAAGCGTGTTCCGCTTTATCCAGATATTCCCAGGCAGCCAGGTGGATTTGCTCATTTTCGCTTTCCTCCGTATAGAACTTATATGCCTCGCTTAAAACGTCGCTCTTGAGAAAGAGCGCGTGCGTCATATAGTCGGTCATGGCGGTTTCGCGGAGTACGCGGCAAATAGCCTGTTTTGCCTCGCACTCGGAATATTCCCGCCCCTCGGCCTTTTCTTCGGAAGCGCCGGCCAGGTTTTCGGCTTCGCGGTCGAGTTTGGCGCGGAGATCGCCCTTCGTCGGGAAGCCTTTTTCCAGCATGTTTTCGGCGCGGGCCAAACTGTGCCAAAAACCTTCCAGCTGATAGGGCCGTTTGCTGCCCAGAGTGACGGCGATACTACGAAGGGCGGCCAAATACACCCTATTTTGATACTCTTTATACTCCGGCAAGTTCTCGTCAAGCGTGTAAGCCGCCAGTTTTTCATAGCCGCCCGGTAATTGCTCATATTCCTTATCGGCGAATTTGGCGACCTCCAGCCATTCTAAAAGCCCATAGCCGTCCAGATCTTCAAAATACCCCATATTATCCTCGGCGGGAAATTCGCTGTAAACGTCACTCTCCAGTATGCCCTTGGCCGCTTCCCAGAGCAGCCAGCCGCCCTTGTCGTATTGATAGGCCTTAAGGAAATCGTAAATCCGTTTGGCGTTCAGATAAAACACCCGCTCGCTCATAAACGCCTTGATTTTCGGCAGATACTCGCTTCGCGCCTGTTCAGCTTTATTCTTCCGCATAGCAACCTCAATACACCTCCCATTCTTGGCCGTAAACATATGGGTAAAATTTTTGGCTGCGGGAAAAACGGATAAGGCTGGCCACCTGGGTCACGACCGACAAATTGTACTGGTCTTTGGTCGTCATCATCACCGACCCGGCGATGCCGGACAGTACGCCGGTCATCGCATAGGCCGCGTTCCCGCTGATGATGAAGACGATAAGGGAAATAAGCGCTCCCAGCGCCGCCCCCGCCGAAGCCTGCAGGAATTCTTTTTTGCCAAAACCGGGGAAAAACTCGTTTTCCGTCTTGACGCCCATCGGGACGTGCAGACTGCTCTCGTTCATTCAGACATTCCTTTCTCATAATCAGGCGGCGTAATAGTGCAAAACTAAGTCTTTCAAAGTCCAAACGCTCTCGGCGATGATCCAAAACAAGACCGCGTTTTTAGCCCGTTTCTTGTATTTGCCCGCCTCCTCGTCCGCTCCGATCAGCTTCACCATGCAGAAGATGAACCTGGCCACGGCGCCAATCCGAACAAGGATCATAACGCCCGCCGTGATATCGTCTATTGTCATATGCGCACCGCCTCACTTCATCACGCTCTTTGCCATGCCCACCAGCCTCACGGAATGATACACGTTATTGACGGCGCCGTGACCGCCGGAGGTCGCCGGCAGCACAAACTCCGCCAGGAATTTCGGCGTCCGCAGAGCGAGGATCATACAGGCGACGCCCCAAAATATGTGCATATTCAGCATCAGGGCGACGCCGAGTTTGGCGAGGGCAATCTGCACCACGACCGTGAGCATGGATTTGAAAAAAGTGGCGAGATAGTTTTTAAATACGCCGCTGTCATTGTCCAAAAGCCCGGCGCAGGCTATGGGGATCCCCACGCGCAGTATCAGCATTTCCAGCCCGCGCATGAGGAACTGGAAATAGAGCATGAAGTAGCAGATCATGAACACCAGGGCAAATATCGCCGTGACGATGCCCGCCGACGATACGCCGCTGACCCACGCCGCCCAAGTGTAGGCCGTCCCCTCGCCGACAGCTTGGAGTATCTGCGCGGACATATCCGTAACAATATCAGCCATCCAGCCGTAAATAGCGGGGAAGCACAGAGCGACCGCCAGAGCTTTGACAAAGTTTATCACCAGATAATACGGCTCTTCCTCCGCGTCACTGCCGTTCCACAGCACATAGGTGTCAAAACCCTTTTTGACAAATTTGAGGATAATGAG
>JAISEW010000171.1 GCA_031263945.1 Gracilibacteraceae bacterium
CTCTGAATACAGCGAAAAGCAAGATTTATTTTTCATATTGCAAAAAACCATCTAAAGCCATGGCAAACATGTAAAATCTTGTTACTATTTAGCGACGATCTCTCTCTGACGTACTCGCAATGACGTTTGAACATTAACAAAATCTTGCAATAAATATGTAAAAATATACGAAATATAAAATTTATTGGCCTAATAGTAAAGTTTTAGCTGTCACAGGACTGCTAGAAGCGCAGGAACCTCCGGATGGAAAACGCGCTGGTGACGGCGCCGAGCGCCATGCCGGACAGCAGCATGACCTCCAACACCAGGCGCAATGTGCCGCGCTCCGACACAACCGGCACAAAAACAAGATTAACGGTGATATATTCCGCCAGCCATGTATAAACGCAGCCGACGATGACCACGGCCAGCAAGGCGCCGAGCAGACCGATCAGCAGGCCCTCCAGAAAAAAAGGCCCCTGGATGAGAATGTTCTCCGCCCCGACCAGGCGCATGATCTGTATTTCCTTCTCCCGCGTCTGCACATTCGTTTTTATATTAAGCGATATGAGCAGCATCGTCGCCAGCGCGAAAGCCGCCACCACCGCCAAACCGACCCAGCGGAGCGACGCCGTGAGCCGGAGCATGGGCGCCAAAAAATCCTCGCCGTAATTGACGCGGTAGACCCCGGCCATTTCCATGATGCTCTGAGCCAGACCGGCCACCGCCCCCGCGTCGCGCGCCGTGACCGTGATCATGTTCGGAATGGGGTTTATCCCGCCGACGTCTTCCAAATAACGGGCTCTGGCCTCGTCGTCCGGTATCCACTCCCGCAGACCCTGGTCTTTGGTCGTCAGCGTCACGTCCGCCACCACGGCCAAATCGCGGATGACCCGCATGATATCCTCGATCCCGCTCTCGTCCACCGTTTCGTCTATAAAAGCCGCTATCTCCACCTGCGATTCCATGGATTCGGCAAAATGTTCGGCGTTAGCCAGAAACAACAGGGCAAAACCCAACAGCGTCAGCGCCAGCATCGAAGTCAGGATCGAAGCGAAAGAAAGCCAAAAATTTCGGTAAAGCGAGACGAAAGATTGCTTAAAGATAAAACCCAGGGAATTCCAAAACAATTTAGAGGTTCACCTCCGGCTGTTCGCCTGTTATGCGGCCGCCTTCAACGCGAATAACTCTCCTTTTCATCCGGCGCACGATATGCATGGCGTGCGTGGCCATCACCACCGTCGTGCCCAGGCGGTTCAGCTCGTAAAGCAGCTTCATGATATCCCAGGCCGTCGTCTCGTCCAGGTTGCCGGTCGGCTCGTCCGCGATCAGGAGCATCGGGTTGTTGACCATGGCCCGCGCGACGCAGACCCGTTGCTGCTCCCCGCCGGACAGTTCGCCGGGAAAAACGCCCGCCTTGGCGGCCAGACCGACCAGAGACAGCATTTTATTCGTGTTGGCCGTACGCTCTCTCCGGGGTTTGCCTATGACCTGCTGGGCAAAAGCGACGTTTTCAAAAACCGATTTATCTGGCAATAATTTAAAATCTTGGAATATAACACCAATTTTACGGCGATAAGCCGGTATCTGATAATTGCGCAGCCGTACCAAGTTGAATTTGTTCACCATGACGACGCCGCGCGAAGCCGTCTCCTCCCGGTACAGCAGCTTGATCAGCGTGGATTTGCCGGCGCCGCTCTTGCCGACGAGAAAGACAAATTCCCCGGCCCCGATCTCCAGATCGACGTTTTGCAGAGCGCGGGTCTTGTTGGCGTAAATCTTCGAGACGTTTTTCAGACTGATCACGCCGTCCGGGCGGCGATTCCCTGTTTCCGCACCGCTGAGCCTCCTCGCTTTTAAGTTCCCCGAATATTTTACTTCGACATTCTCATGAAATTCCCTTTTTTCAGCGGAAAATCCCAGACCGATCGTCCCCGCAAGAGACGAGCGTGCCGTCCCGTCCGGATTCCGGGCAAGGGGAAAAAGTTCGGGAGGCTTGTCAGCGAGCCGGTTTTGCGGTAAACTGTAGATAAAGTTCGAAGGTTCCCGGACGGAGGTTTTTATGGCGAAGCATCTCAAGTACAAGAGCGCGTATAATAAAGGTATCGCTAAACCGGAGGGGAACGCATGACGTCTGAACATATACAAAAGCTGCTTGCCGAGGGCGAGGGACTGGCAGTCGAGTTCAAGGAGTGCGTAAACGAGCTGAATAACAGCGTCTTTGAGACGGTCTGCTCGTTCTCCAACCGTTATGGCGGACACCTGATCCTTGGTGTATCGGACGGCGGGGCGCCTGTCGGCGTCAATCCAAAAGCCGCGCCGCAGATGAAGATGAACTTTGCCAGCATGTTGAACAATCCGCAGAAGACGTCGCCTTCGCTTTTCTTGAACTTTGAAGAAGTGGAAGTGGCGGGCAAACTGCTGCTGCACGCATATATTCCCGTGAGTTCACAGATACAGTCCTGTTCAGGCAGGATATACGACCGCAATGAAAGCGGAGATTTTGACATCACAAACTCTACTGAGCTTATAGCGCATCTGTCCGTGCGCAAGTCGAATCGGTTTACAGAGCGGGAGGTGTTCCCGTACGCCACGTTGGACGATCTGCGTCTGGATCTTGTCCCGCGGGTAAAGAGAATGGCGGTCGGGCGCGTCCCAAATCACCCGTGGAAAGACATGACCGACATGGAACTGTTCAAGAGCGCCGGACTGTACGAGAGGGACAAACGAACGGGCAAGGAAGGTTTCAATCGCGCGGCTATACTGCTGTTCGGGCGGGAGGAAGTCATCCAGCAAGTCGCGCCCGGATATGTCACAGATTGCCTGTTGCGCGTCAAAAATATCGACCGCTACGACGACAGATTGCGCGTGGAGACCAACCTCATCGAGAGTTTCGACGTACTCATGGATTTCATCGCGAAGCACACCAACGACCCGTTTTTCTTGATAGACAATCTGAACGTGAGCGTCAGAAGCCACATAGCTAAAGAAATTGTTTCGAATATCCTTGTTCACCGAGAGTTTTCAGGAACATTTCCCGCGCGCATTATCATAGGAAAAGACAGCCTTGTCGCCGAGAACTGGAACCGGGCCCTTCACCACGGCCGCATAGACCCGGATAACTTCGAGCCGTATCCAAAAAATCCCATCCTTGCCCGGTTCTTTGTAAACATAGGATACGCGGACACGCTCGGTTCAGGCGTTCGCAACCTGATGAAGTACACGAAGCTTTATTCGGGCGGCGAACCGGAATTGATCGAAGGCGATATATTCAAAACCATTATCCCGCTTGGCCCCAATGTTCCCGTATCGGTCGCCGAGCTGCCGATAGAAGTCGCCGATAACTTGCCGACAGCCGATAAGTTGCCGGTAAAAGTCGCCGATAACCTGCCGATAGCCAATAAGTTGCCGGTAAAAGTTGCCGATAACCTGCCGGTAACCGATAAGTTGCCGGTAAAAGTTGCCGATAAATCCGTCTCATACCGCTCGTCGAAAAATTCACCCAACTTGCCGATAAAACTTACCGCCGGTGAGACGGCGTTTTTGCAGTCGCTCGAATCGTATCTCAGCGAATATGAGTGGATCACAAACGCGCAGGCAAGAGAAATTACCGAAAAAACAGAAGGGAGCGTAAAGCGGTTTTTGCGCAACCTGGCAAATAAGGGCGCGCTTGAAAGCCGCGGCGAAAACAAGATGCGGCAGTATCGCCGGCGAAATTACAAATAATGGCAAAAGCGATCATGGTGCAGGGGACGATGTCGAACGCGGGCAAGAGCATACTCGTGGCCGCGCTGTGCCGTATTTTCCGGCAGGACGGCTACAGGACCGCGCCTTTCAAGTCGCAGAATATGGCGCTGAACTCGTTCATAACGCGCGACGGCCTGGAAATGGGGCGCGCGCAGGTAACGCAGGCGGAAGCGGCGGGCGCCGAGCCGGACGCGCGCATGAACCCCATTCTGCTCAAACCCGTGCATGATCAGGGCAGCCAGGTGATTTTGCACGGAGAGGTGCTGGACACGCTCACGGCTAAAGATTATTACCGGATGAAGTCAAAACTGCGGCCGGAGATCATGAAAGCGTACGACTCGCTTGCCGCGGAATTTGACGTTATCGTTTTGGAGGGCGCGGGCAGCGCGGCGGAACTGAACCTCGCTCCGGATGATTTTGTCAACATGGGCATGGCGAAAATGGCGAACTCTCCCGTGCTGCTCGTCGGCGACATCGACAGGGGCGGCATATTCGCGCAGCTGTACGGCACGGTGAAGATCCTGCCGGAGGACGAGAGACGTCTGATCAAGGCGCTGATCGTCAACAAGTTTCGCGGCGATATATCGCTGTTTGCGGACGGCGTGAAAATACTGGAGGACCTCTGCGGCAAACCGGTGGCGGGCGTGATCCCGTGGCTCGACGTGGACATTGACGACGAGGACAGCGTGACAGCGCGCGCGGAGGGCCGGGCGGGGCGCGGCGGCGGCGCGGTGGACATAGCGGTCATATTCCTGCCGCATATCAGCAATTTCACCGACTTCGCCGCCCTGGAAGCCACGCCGGGCGTAGGCGTGCGCTATGTCAAAGAACCTTACCGGCTCGGCGATCCGGATCTGGTGATCATCCCCGGCTCGAAAAGCACCGTTTTCGACCTGCTCCGCCTGCGCGAATGCGGATTGGAAGCGGCGATCCAGCGGCTGGCCGCCCGCGGCGTCCCGGTACTCGGCATCTGCGGCGGCTATCAAATGCTCGGCGAGAGCGTCGCCGGCGACGGGGAAACCGAGGGCGGCGGCGAGGTGCGCGGGATGGGTCTGCTGCCGGTCGTGACGGAATTCGCGGCGGAGAAGCGCCGCACCCGCGTGACCGCGGCCGCGCTGGCCGTTGGCGGCGTACTCGCGCCGCTCAGCGGCGCGGCGCTGGAGGGCTACGAGATCCATATGGGCGTGACGTCGCTCCGCGGCGGAAGGCCTCTGCTGCGGCTCTCCGGCGGCGAGCCGGACGGCTGTCAGCTCGGCAGCGTCTACGGCACGTATTTGCATGGATTCTTTGACAGGGCGGAATGCCGCGAGCGCGTGCTGAACGCGCTGTGCGAGCGCAAAGGCGTCTCCCTGAACGCGGATCCCTTCGACTTCGCGGCATACAAAGAGCGCAACTATGACCTTCTCGCCCGGGGCGTGCGGGAGGCGCTGGATATGCGCCTTATTTACCATATTTTAGAAAAAGGTTAAAATCAGAGAAACTGGTGCAAAGCGGCGATAACTTGGAGCAGGGGATTGGGATTGCCCTTTTTCCGGAAATTACTCCGCGCGGCTGACGCTGCTACTTGAAAAAATGTTATTCTTATTATACAATGAAAAGGGTTTATATCAAATATAGCGGATTCTGTAATTTTTCAGAGTGTAAGGGGGAGCTTTTGTGTTTGATAATGATATCATGGTGGCCGGCGCCGACCCCGGTTTTGGCGCGATCAAGCTTAGCACCGGCGACGAGAAGATCCTTTTCCCCGCCCTGATTTGCAACGGCAGTGAACGGATTTTTTCCTTACTGGGCAATTCCGAAAAAGAGAGCGGCTCCGATCTGGAAAGGCAAATCGCTTCCCTTGACGTTATCGTAAAAAACAATTCGTCCGGCGTGGAGCGTCATTATTTCATGGGCAGCCTGGCGGAACAGCTCAACCCCAAGGAAGTGCACTACTGCTGGGACGAGGACAAATCCGACGACGAGGAAGCGATGGCCCTCCTGATTGTTTCCATCGCGCTGGCCCAGCCCTATCCCAAAACGAATGTCTATCTCGGCACGGGCGTCCCGGTCAAGTATTTTGCGACTCTGAGAGACAAATATCAAAACGAGTTAAAAGGCTCGTTTTCCGTGACATTTTTATCCGGGCCCCGGAAAGGTCAGACCCGCAGCATGAATATCCTGCGCTCTCGCGTCCTGCCTCAGAGTTACGGCGTGTTTATCAAAGAAACTTTAACGGAAAACGGCGGCGCTCGCAATGACAAATATCAGCACGGCTATGTGCTGGTGATCGACCCCGGTTTCCGCACGACGGACGTGGCCATGTTTTACGACCACACCATGCTTGACTCCCCGAACTCTTTCAGCCTGGAAAAAGGCTTGCAGTGGGCTTACGGCGGGATCGCCGCCAAACTGCGCGATATGACCCAGAGCAACGCGAATCCGATCGAAACTGAGGATCAGGAACTGGACAAGATCTTCCGCGCGGAAGGCGGATTTTATCCTTGGAACAACGGGGCCATAGATTTGAACCCCATAATGCGGTCGCAGCTGAGCCAGCTGGCGAGGGATATCGTGCGCGAGATCATGAGAGCGCAGACTGCCGTCGCCGGCCGCATCCACACCATTTTGGTCTCCGGTAAAGTCGGCGAAATGATTTACGATTACATGAATTTGGAAAATAAAATATTGATCGACGATCCGCAGTTTGGCAATGCCGACGGTTTTCGCATCGTAGCAGCCAATCTGCTCAACGACCTGACGCGCCGGGTGGAATCCGGGCGCGCTGATTAATTCGGAAAAGTCATTTTGTAAAGGTGGGCAGAAAAATGAGGAATACGGGTTACATTACGATCACAGTGGAAGAATCGGCGGATTGGGAAGTTTGGCGGGAATTGGTCGCCATGCCGCCGGAAGAACGCAATATTTTTGTGAAAAAAATACTGTCGCAGGCGCTGGCCTTAGAGCCGGCCCCGGCGGAAATATCCGCGGCGCCGCCGCAAGACGTTCCGGATGAGGAAATCCCCGCTCCGGCGGCGGAGGCTCAGGCTTCGGCCCCGGCGGCGAAAACCGCGTCGGCCGAGCCGGCGGCGGAGTTTGCCAAATGCACTTGGGGCTACCGCTACACGCTGGACGGAGCGGCGCCG
>JAISEW010000199.1 GCA_031263945.1 Gracilibacteraceae bacterium
CGAGGATCTGGCCGCCCGCTATATCCTTAAAAGCCGCCGATATGCGCCGCACAACCCGCATCGCCTCGGTATTTACCGCGTTGGTGTAATAATTTCTCGCGAGGGTGGAACGATAGGCCCGCAGCAAAAAAACCGCCTCCTCCGGCGATCCCTCACACTGCTTGAGCGCGAGTGCGGCGTATGTCTTCGAGTATAATCCCGCCTCGCTCATCACCCGATCCACGAGCAGCGACAGCTTGTTCTCAATCGCCTCGGTCTCAACGTCCTTGTCCGTGCCGCTTCTGTAAAAATCGAGCAGCCGGATGCTCTCCTCGATGGCCTCCCTGCCCCCCGATACCGCGACATAGGCCATTTTACTCCGCCTCCATCCGCGTCAGGCGCGGAATAGCGAGAAGTTCGCCATTATCCGAGAGGAAGAACATATCGATCCCGCACGGATATTCATAATTTTGCCCGTCGCGCAAAGCGGCGGCGTATACGGCCGTCCGCGTCACATGGACCGTCACGCGGCCCTCTATGCCCGGCCCGGACACTTTCATCGGGACGGAGGGAACGCCCTCATTTCGGATTATCGCTGTCGCGCTTCTGTGCGGATCGGAGAGGGTTCCGCATTTCATGTTCTCTATCGCGTCTTTAATATCGTCTAGGTGACTGACGAAGACAAAATCCGCCGTTTCTATTTCCCCTTTCTTCGCGAGGGTCAGTGACGCTATCTCGCCGGACAGCGCGTCATTCCCGCAGGTGTTGAAGCTGACCTCGTTGTCGAGCAGAGTCATCGCCACTGCTAACATCGCGGGGCGGACGCCGGACAGTTTGGCCGCGTATTCGCCTATGCCGACAGTCCTCGCGGGATTTGACACAGCTTCGAGGATGAGCCGGAATACCCTCTGGCTGTCAAATACGGCGTCGAAGCTATGCTTTTTTGAAAGAGTTGAGATCATCGGGCGCCTCCTGATCCATGGATTCAAAGTCCACCATCGTCCTCAAAAACAGGGCGTTTTCCCGCATCGCCCTCTCATTTTGACCAATTTCGAGCGCGAGCAGCGTCTCCATGCCCCTGAAAACGCCTCCGTTGACCGCCGCGTCGATAATGGCCATGTCGAGGGTCTTTCCGGCGTCGTCGCCCATCACGACGGCGACTCCGCGCGCGCCGTCAATTTCCACAACCGCCTCGCATACGATGACCTCACCGATGTAAAACAGGCTTTGCCTGACGGGCTCGCGCATTTTGATCATGGCCAAAGTCTTTCCCGGCGCCTTCACGATGACAGGGCGATGTCTCCTCCGTATATCGGCGGCCATCGCCGCCACGTCCCGCCCGTCCGCTTTTGCCAATATTTTGGTCAGCCGTCTTTTATCCACAATCATCTGATTCCCGCTTTGATTCTCGTCGCGGCGGCTTCCAGTAAAATCACCGCTGCGACGACGACGTATGTGATAAACCCAAGCTCCCGCAGGTCGAAGTAGTGGCTGCCGGCCATGTACAGGTCAAAACCGATACCGCCCGCCCCGGCGGCCGCCCCTATCGCGATCGCGGTGGTAAAGTTGATCTCGAGCCGGAGGAACGTCCACGCCGTCATATGGCTCATCGACGATGGGACAATCGCTTGAAAGACGATCTGCCAGAAACCGGCGCCGACAGCGGACAGCGCCTCGATCGCGCCGCCGTCCACTTCCTCGATGGATTCGGCGTACGCCTTTATCAGATAACCGGCGCTGTGAAAGGTGAGGCCGGCGACGGCGGCGACGCTCCCTAAGCCGGCCGCCACGGTGAAAATGAGAACCCATAAAATCGTGGGCACGGCCCTGATGAAAGCGACGGCGCTTTTTATAACATTGGCCGCTATGGGGTTTGCGATGTTTTTCGCGCACAAAAGAGCGCCGAAGAAGGCGATGACGGCTCCAAAGATCGTGGAGAGCGCGCCGAGGGAAAATGTCGTAAATAGCGCGGAGAGCGCGCCGGGCAAGGTGTTGTATTTCAAGCGCGGAGAGCCGAACAGCACCTTGGCGTTACTGGCGGTGCTGGAAACAGCCTCGGCGAAGTTTATGTTTTTATAGTCGAATGTCAAAAAACCGTATACGGTCAGTCCGGCCAGGATGAGGACCGTGAGATTTATCGCGATTCCGCTCTTGGACATCGCCGCCGTTTTGATCTTGCCTCCGCGGGATTTCCGCATATATTTATGCAGGTCAAGGGAGACGGGCGCCTGTTCCGCAATGGCGAGTTTGCTCATCACATTATCACCTTTCTGATTTGATTGGATATTATCTCGATGGCAATGACCAATATCACAATTGAAATGACGACCATGCTCGCCGAGCCGTAGTCCATCCGCTTGTAATACAGGTCGAACATGGCGCCTATGCCCGTGGCCGTGAGCACGCCAATCAGGGTGGAATTTCTGATGTTTGTCTCAATCATATACAAAACCCACGAAACTATCTCCGGCATAGAGCACGGGACGATGCCCTGAAACACCGTCTGCAAATAGGTCGCGCCGGTGGCGTACAGCGCTTCGACACAGGCATCGCACACCTCGTCGATCGTCTCTATAAATGTGCGGGTCAGCATACCGAATGTCGCGAAGAACAGGGCGAAAAACCCTGTCAGGATGTTTTGCCCGAATGAAAAAAGCAGGAGCATCGCCCAAACCACATCCGGCACGTTTCTGAAAAGCGCGGCGACAACTCTCACCGCCCTCGCTATCTGAGGTTTGGTTTTGGTTGTTCTCGTGCCGGGCAGGCTGAAGAAAAAAGCGCAGATACCGGCGCACACCGTGACGGCAACCGACACGAGCGCCGTCTCCGTCAATTTTCTTAAAATATTGGGCAGCCGCGACAGGGCCCTTCCGTCCGGGACTAAATTTTTGGCGATCCATATGATCGCCGCGGGTACCGACTCAAAACCGCCGATTACGTCATAATGGGTCACGGCGGAGGAAATCGCGAAAACAGCCATTACCCCAAGTGAAGCCAGTGTAAATGTCCGTTTTCTTTTGACAAACACGGATGTTTGATTTTGCGGTCTTGCGGCCTCTTCCATATACTCACCCGACATCTGTGATCAGCTCGCCCTCGTTCGATTGATAAATTTCGTGAATTTTGGATTTAGTCAATTGACCGGGCGCGCCGTCATAAACAACCCGCCCCGACGTGATGCCGATGATCCGCTTGGAATACTTCACCGCGACATCGACCTGATGCAGATTAAAGATACAGGTTATCCTCATATTTTTATTGATTCCGCTCAGATGATCCATGATGACCTTCGACGAACTGGGGTCCAAAGACGCGATCGGTTCGTCGCATAAAATCAGCCTCGGCTCCTGCATGAGGGAGCGGGCGATGCCCACGCGCTGCTTCTGCCCGCCGGACAGCTCGTCGCATCGTTTATACGCCTGCTCCGTAAGGCCCAGTTTTGATAAAATCCGAAACGCGTTCTCCTTCTCCCGCTCCGAATAATATCCCGCGGCGCCGAGGATGGCTGACTTATGCCCCAATCGCCCGTGCAGCACATTTTCGATCACGCTGAGCCTGTCGACGAGGTTATAATGTTGAAAAATCATGCCGATCTTCTTGCGGACCTGACGAATCTCCTTCTTGCCGGCCCTGTTGATGTCGTGTCCGTCGAAAAATATTTCACCCCGCGTCGCATCGACAAGCCTGTTGATGCAACGCAGGATGGTTGATTTACCGGAGCCGGACGGGCCGATGATGGAGACGAATTCGCCCTCGTCCACCGAGAAGGAAACATCGGTCAGCGCGTGCGTCATTTTATCGTATGTTTTGCTCACGCTTCGGAACTCTAAAATGGCCATGCGCTCAAGATGTTTCTCAAAAATGCCTTCACATATTCCGATAAGGATCGTACCAGGAATCATCCACGCGGACATAACCCTTGCTGGAGGAGGTTTTATACAACCCTACTGCGCCCCCCGCGCCCGCGTCGTCATAGAATAGTATCTTGTTATTCGCTACTTCGTCCGAGGTGAACAGGGCGCGGACAGCTTCTATTTCGGCGTCGCTTAAATTTCTGGGATTATAGGC
Source organism: Gracilibacteraceae bacterium (assembly GCA_031263945.1). Classification (GTDB taxonomy): domain Bacteria; phylum Bacillota; class Desulfitobacteriia; order Desulfitobacteriales; family Syntrophobotulaceae; genus JAIRRL01. Next base: position 4,048 of record JAISEW010000199.1, read on the forward strand.
GTTCGGCCCGTTGAAGACGGGCGTGCACGAGATGACGGCAAATTCCTTCCCCGCGTGCTGGCCGAACGGGGCGTCAGCGCCCGTCTTGACGCCATATACTGCGCCGACCGTGTTTTCCTGGCCGGATTTAAGCTCGATGTAGGGCGCGAGTTCGATGTCGCAGAACGCCGCGACGTCGACATTGCCGCTGACTAAGTTGACCGCGGAGCCCTGGTGCGAGCCGCCGAAAAACACTTCCTTGAAGAATTTCCCGTCGGGGAGCAGATCATCCTCGTTCAGCTTGTCGTTTGCGAAGTGCGAGACGATCGCGGAGGTGGGCACCCTGAAGCCCGAGGTGGAGCTGTTTGAGACAAATGACATCTTTTTGCCCTTTATATTGTCGATGGAATAAGCGCCGCCGGTCCTGTAACTATTCGCGCTTCCGGTGTTCACGCAGAGCCAGGAAAAATATTTTGCCTCGTCGAGTTTGCCGTTTTGGTCGCCGTTGACGAACAGAACGCCGACCCGCGGATTTCTGTTTTGCGCCTCTATATATCCGACGGCGCCCATTGCCATGGCAATATCCGCCGCGCCGCTCGATATCGACTCGATGGCGATCGTATACTCGGTGGTCAGTTTGTGCTCGACCTTCCTTCCGGTTGCCCGCTCGATGAGCCTGCCGACCTCCGCGCGCACCTCATCGTGGGTGTTTGACGATTCGTTCGGATACCAGACGACATTGACCGGCTTGGCGTCAGCGGCGGGACTGTTCGCCGCGCCGAAACCGTGTCCGGCCATCCCCGCCGCCATGACAGCGGCAAACAGGAGCGCTGTGACTGTTTTGAGAAGCTTGTGATCTTGCATGGTTTTCTCACCTTACCCTCTTTTGATTTGCTGGCGTCGTACCGCCGCCATAAGAGTGTAGGTTTTATATGTAACAATTAATTGAATGATTCGTGTCTCTTGTGTAAAATCGGCCATCTGCGTTCTCCATCTGTTAAGATACTCCCCATAATATGCTTGATATCAAGTCGCTATCAAAGGACCGTTTTTGATGTGACTGAGTGCCTCACCCGCGGTGCTTAAAATTTTTACCCTTTAGGCCTTTGATTC
>JAISEW010000257.1 GCA_031263945.1 Gracilibacteraceae bacterium
AAGCCGGAATGACTGGGGGACATGGATCCAGCATAAAGCCGGAATGACTGGGGGACATGGATCCGGCATAAAGCCGGAATGACTGGGGGACATGGATTCCGGCATAAAGCCGGAATGACTGGGGGACATGGATCCAGCATAAAGCCGGAATGACTGGGGGACATGGATCCAGCATAAAGCCGGAATGACGGGAACACTGGATTGCTTTGTCGTTGCAGCAATTTTGAGAGTCACACGCTCCTTTCTCTGTCAATCCATTCCCAAGTCCCGGCGGGAGTGGATTTTGAAATATTTTCCCAAGGGCGCCAGCAGCCGCTCGCACTCGCCGATGATCTTCCGGTCGTACCGGATCGTGTTGCCCCGGCAGTCCAGCCGCTTTATGACGCCCCTTTTCCACAGGGCGAATTTGTAATGCGGCACCTTGTAAAACGGCTCGTACAGGAGAAACGGGGTCATTTCACCATGGAGGGCGCAGGCTTTTTCCGCTTCCCCGGATTCCAATAAATCCCATAAAGTGGCGAAAATATCACCGAGGTGGGCGGAGGGCATACAGCCGCAGGCCCCTCTTTTGTAGCACTCGATAAAAGTCAGGCCGCTCTTGCCGCTCATGACGCCGCCGAATACGCCGGGCCGCTCCAGCTTATGCCCCGCGGCCATCCGGGAGACATAATCCAACTCGGAATCGCTCTCTTCTTTGACAAACTGAACGTTTTCGCACTCACGGGCAATTTGGAAGACCTGCTCAGGGGTCAGGACAGGACCGGGCGACGCGTTCTGAATACAGATGGGAATGCCGACCGCCTTATCCAGACGGGCGTAAAACCGGCGGATATCATCATAGGCCACGGGCCTTACGAGTACGGGAGGCATACTCATCACAGCGTCGTAACCGTAATATTCGGCCTGTCTGGCCCGCTCGGCGGAGTGTTTGGCGCTCCAGCCGGCGACCCCGGCGATCAGGGGCAGCCGGCCGTCGTTCTGTTTGGCGACCTCTTTGGTGATTTCCTCGTGTTCCTCGTCGGAAAGGGTGTAAAACTCGCCCGCGTTCACGTTGGTCACTATGCCCTGCATACCTGAGCGAACGCAGAATTCCACCTCGGCCCGCAAATCGTCGTAATCGACGGCCAGGTTTTCCTGAAACGGCGCGGGTATGGGGCAGAACATCCCCCGAAACTGAAAATCTTTTACCATAAGAGCGACCTCCTTTTTATACCATTTCACCGGCGGTCAAATAGTCGTAGATCCGCTGGAATTCTTCGCGGGCGGTCGCGCTGTAAACATTCATGTTCGCCCGGCGGCGGCCGGTGTTTTCGATCACCCCCCGGCGTTTCAGCACATCCAAGCATACCTCCGTTTGGTAAAGCCGCTCAAAGCAGATAAGGGGCGAAAGCGCCAGCTGCATGGCCAGAGAACGGTCATGCCCGCCCTCTTCCAAAAGCCGCCACTGTTTTTCCCGCTGATCGGCCATATGCAGGGGCGGCATAAAACCGGCGGCGCCTCTCAGGTAATCGTGATGGAGATCGAAACCGTTGACAGCGCCGGTAAACAGGCCCAGGCAGGCGCCGGGCGGCAGATCTTCCACGGCGGCGAGAAATTTACTGATTTCCGCCTGAGCGCCGTTGGCGTCCTCTTTGTAATACAGGACGCGTTCAAATTCCCGCAGGAGAAATTTGACGCCCTCCTGACTCAGGCCGGCGTTCAAATTGGCGGTCAGCGTATCCGGCGGAGCGTTTTGGGCGATGATCGGGATGCTCAGTTTTTGATCCATGACGCGAAAACCGCGGTCTACCAAGTCGGGCCAGAGGTAAGGGACGAAATAAGGGGCGGCGCAAAGCACCGCGGCGGCGCCGGCGGCCTGAGCGTGTTCCGCCCAGTAGACGGCGCGCATGGGCGTGGGGGCGGATACGCCGACGATCACAGGAATTTTCCCCTGGGCGTACTCACAGACGGTTTCCACCGTTTCCCGGCGCTCTTTATCGGTAAACAGATAGAACTCGCTGAAAAACTCGTTGAGCACAATGCCCTGAACACCGCATTTGACGGCGAAATCGACCATGTTTTTCAGGTCGGACAAAACGATCTCCTCGCCTTGGTCAAAAGGAGTGGGCAAAACCGGATACACTCCCCGCAGGATTTGCTTCATGGCGCGCTCCTCGCTTTCTGGTATGGATGACGTCTTTCGGAATGTATTTGTCAAACCCGGAGCAACTCGGGGTTGCACGGATACCGCTGAGCCTGGCCGCTCAGGACCCGCACCGCCTCCTCCGCCGCTTTTCGCTGCAAAGATGTGATAGCCTGTTCGCTGTACCAGGCGAAATGCGGCGTCGCGATCACGTTTTCCATTTGGAGCAAAGGGCTGTCTCGCTCTAAAGGCTCCTTTTCATATACGTCCACGCCGGCCCCCGCGAGAGCGCCCCGCCGTAAAGCGTCAATCAAGTCTTCCTGGCAAACCAGCCCGCCCCGCGCCGTGTTGATCAGCACAGCGGAAGGCTTCATCAGGCGAAAGGCTTCCCGGTTCAGCTTGTGGCGGGTTTCGCCGGTGAGCGGGCAGTGCAGCGAGAGGTAATCGCTTTCCCGGCAAAGGGTCGCAAAAGATACCAGTTCGACGCCGGCGGCGTTTTCCTGAATAAAAGGGTCGTGGGCAATCAGGCGGACCCCGAAGCCGGAAAGCTTGCGGGCCACAGAGCGGGCGATCCGGCCCAATCCCAGCAAACCCACCGTCGCCTCCTCAAAGCGCGTGACCGGCGCGGCGGCCTCATATCCCCACACGCCGCTCCGCAGTTTTTCCCGGATCAGCGGCAGCTTCCGCGCCAGACTCAGCATCATGGCGATGGCGTGGTTGGAGACCTCGTCGATGCCGTAATCCGGCACGTTGCTGACGAGAATGCCGCGGCGGGTGGCTGCGGCGACGTCAATATTGTCGTAGCCGATGCCGTAACGCACCATGATTTTACATCTGCTCAGACTGGCGATCACGTTGGCGTTCACATCCGCGTACTGAATGATCAAGCCGTCCGCGTCGGCGACCGCGGGGATCAACTCTTCCTCGCGCCTGAGCTGGCAGGCGACGAGACGGAATCCGGCCCCTTCGACGATCCGCCGCTCCCAGGCGATATCCGCGTACTCATAATCAGTGACGACGACAGTGATTGCCATTTTTTCCTCCTCTCTTCACTGCTAAAGACCGTACTCGCTGCCGCCGGCAATGAGCAAAGCGCCTTCGGCGGATAAAGGAACCTCGGTTTCAGGGGTATAGACATGTATGTCACGGAAATAACCGTCTGCGGACAGGATATCGTACAGGGCTTGCCGCAACGGTTCCCGCCCCGTCAGGACGACCGCGGCGCGCTCATGAGCAGCCAAAAGCGAAGATGCTTTGACCGCCGTAATATCGCCGGCCAGCACGGCCCCCAGAATAAAATTGGCGATGTCGGGCGGCGTATGATCCGTAAAATTACTGAGTACGCGGGCGGAAAAACACGCGCGCCCCAGTCCGTGTTTCAAGGCGCTTTCATAACCTTCCAGCGTCATTCGCCTGTCGTACGATCCCGGATCGGCCAGACGCCGCTCCACCGCGTCGGCAATGACGGTATGGCGAGATATGGCGGCCAGCAGTTCCCCGGCGAGCGTGGTAACGCAGCCGGTGATACGGCCTTCCTCATCGACCCCGACGAACTTCGTGTGCGAGCCGGGAAGGATCAGCAGCATGGGTTTTCCCTTATGCAACCGCCGGATCAAAGCGACGCTCTCGGTTTCCTCGCCGCGCATGACATCCATATCCAGGTAATTGGCGAGCGTGATTTTTTCCGCGGAATTTTTGATCCCAGGGATGAAGTAAATGGGCAGAGGACAAATGTCGGGCAGTTCTTTGCGGGCGATGCCCCGCGCCAATTCCCCGAGGCCGGCCGGAGCCGTCAAATGGGGGATTTCCGCCAGCCCGACGTTAGAACTGATCATACCGCTGGCGATAATGGACGATATCGCGGAATAGTCTGCGCCGCTTTCCAGCAGCAAACTGTCCAAACAGTTCTTCACCGCCTGTTTGAGCTTGGCGTTACTGCCTTCCGTGGCCGTATCCCGCACGCCGACCGGTCTGTTCTGCTCGCCTGCCATCCGGTCGCCGCTCCACAGGATTGCCCGGGTATTCGTGGTTCCGCAATCAATGGTTATTCTCGTCATTTTTTCTAATTCCTGCCTTCGCTCGTCTCGCGATTTCCCGGTTTCAATTTTCCTCGTCATTCCGGCTTTATGCCGGAATCCATTCTCTCGCCCGCGGCGTAAACTCGGGTCTGGATTGCTTCGCTGCGCTCGCAATGACGGCGGGGGATCCGTTTCCTGCCTTTATTTGCCCAGATAACCGCCGTCGACCGGTATGACCGCCCCGCTTAGATAATCGCTGGCCGCCGAGGCCAGGAATACGGCGACGCCTTGCAGATCTTCCGGCGTTCCCCAGCGACCGGCCGGGATACGCCCGAGGATTTCCGCGCTGCGCCCCGGGTCGCCGACAATATTGACATTGAGAGCCGTATCCATGTAGCCGGGGGCGATCGCGTTAACATTGACGCCGCGGCCGGCCCATTCATTGGACAAAGCTTTGGTCAGCTGCGAAACCCCGCCTTTGCTGGCGGCGTAGGCCGGTACGGTGAAACCGCCAAAAAAGGCCAGCATGGAGGAAATATTGATGATCTTGCCCGAACCCCGCCTGAGCATGATCTGGCCGGCAAGCTGGCAGAGCCGGAATACGGAAGTGAGGTTGACCGTGAGGACGTCGTTCCAGTCACTCAGGGGAAACTCCTCGCATTTATGCCGGCGCTGGATCCCGGCGCAATTGACCAAAATATCCAGAACGCCGTCCAACGGCTCAAGCGCCGCGTTGAAGACGGATTCAAGCCGCTCCGTATCGCTCAGGTCCGCCCGCAGACCGGAAACCGGCAGCCCGCGCTCCCGCATTTCCCGCGCGGTCTCGTCAAGCCGGGCGGAATTATCGACGACGACGACCCGCGCGCCGAACTCCGCCAGAGCCTCGGCGATCCCCTGCCCCAGTCCCGCGGCGCCGCCGGTGACGACGGCTTTCTTGTCCTTTATGTCAAAAAGATCACGCACGGAAATTCCTCCTCATATTACAATTATTTAACGCTTTCCACATACTGCCGCACCAGATCTGATATGGCGTCATACGCCCCGGAATTTACGAGGGCCTGATTGACCAAGGAGCCGCCCACGCCGGCGCCGGCGGCCCCGGCTTCCAAAAACGATTGGATATTTCCGGGAGTTATCCCCCCGACCGCGATTACAGGAATATGGGGCAGCGGCTGGCGAAAGGCGCGGATGTACGCCGGACCTAGTATATCCGCGGGAAACAGCTTGATGATATCCGCGCCGCATTGAAAGGCTGTCAGCGCTTCCGAGGGAGTCATGGCGCCGGGAACGGACGCCAGACCCGTTTCTTTGGCTGCCCGGATCACCGCGGGATCCACATTGGGGGAGATGATGAATTTCGCGCCGGCCGCCGCCGCCAGACGCGCTTCCTCCGCCGTCAGCACCGTGCCGGCGCCGATCAGCATTTCTTCCCCGAACATCCGCGACAGCGTCTCGATTTTACGGCAGGCGGCCGCGGC
>JAISEW010000203.1 GCA_031263945.1 Gracilibacteraceae bacterium
GCGCGTCCCTTTCGCTGCGTTCTTCCCTCTGCTTTTCACTGCTTCAGTGTCGAGCGCAAAAACAGCCGGGTCCGTTCCTGGCGGGGCCGGTCCAGCACTTCTTCCGGGCGGCCCTCCTCCGCGACGCGACCCTGATCCATGAAGATCACCCGGCTGGCCGCTTCCCGGGCAAATCCCATCTCGTGAGTCACCACGATCATGGTCATCCGCTCCGCCGCCAGCTGCCGGATCACCTCCAGGACCTCGCCGGTCAGCTCCGGATCCAAAGATGAGGTGGGTTCGTCAAAAAGCAGCAACTCCGGCTCCATCATCAAAGCCCGGGCGATCGCCACCCGCTGCTGTTCCCCGCCGGAAAGCAGCGCCGGATACGCGGTGTCCTTGTGGGCCAGGCCGACCTTATCCAGCAGCCGGGCGCAGCGTTTCTCCAGCGCGTCTTCCTTTTCCTTTTTTACCAGCCGGGGCGCCAGTTTCAGGTTGTCCCGGACGTTCAAATTGGGAAACAGATTGAACTGCTGAAAAACCATGCCCATTTTTTCCGTCGCCCTGCCGGCTTCTTTTTTGCCGCGATAGCGTCCTTCCTCTACCAGAACGCCGCCGCTCGCGGTGATGGAACCGCCGTCGACTTTTTCCAGATCGATCAGGCAGCGGAGCAGCGTGCTTTTCCCGGAGCCGGAAGGCCCGATCACGGCGATGACCTCTCCTTCCGTCACCTGAAAAGAGATGTCCTTCAGCACTTCCTGATCCCCGTAAGCTTTGCGGAGATGTTTGACCTCGATTACCGCCACGGCCATACCTTATTTTTCCATGAGGCGATAGCGCGCCTCCAGTTTTTTGAACACCAGCGTCACCGCGAAAACAATGGCCAAATAGATCAGTCCGGCCAGCACATAAGCCGCGGGATTAGAATCCCGGCTGACCGTGGCTTTCGCCGCGTGCATCAGTTCCGCTAAAGCGATCACATAAGCCAAGGAGGTGTCCTTGACCAAGGTGATGGTTTCGTTGGTTATGCTGGGCAAAGCCACCCGGATCATTTGCGGGACGACCACTTTGGTCAGCGTTTGCGTCCGGTTCAGGCCCAGGACCTGACAGGCCTCGTATTGCCCCTTGGGCACCGCCAAAAAACCGCCTCGGAATATTTCCGCGAAATAAGCGGCGTAATTCAGCGCGAACGCGAATACCGCCGCCGTCAGCCGGTTGAAACGCAGCCAGACGCCCACCACCGGGATAAAGGGCAAGCCGTAATAAACAAACATCAGTTGGAGCATCAGCGGCGTGCCGCGCATAATGTAAATATATGTTTCCGTCAGCCAGGCCAGGGGGCGGAAGCGGCTCCGCACCAGCAAAGAAACCAGGAATCCCAGAGGCAAGGATAAGACCAGCGTCAAGGCCCATAAGAGCAGCGTCATTTTGGCGCCTTCCAGCAGAAACGGCGCTATCCCCGTGAAATAGGCCATGATCGCCGGCCCCTCCTTGGATCAATTATTTGGATTATTTTATCATGATATCCGCCCCAAACCAGGTCTGGGAAATTTCACCAGCGGCGCCGTCGGCCACCATCTCATCCAGCGCGGCCTGCACCGCGTCTCTAAGTTCTGTGTTTCCCTTGCGGAAGGCGATCCCGTATTCTTCGGCCGCCAAAGAGTCGTCCAAGAGGATCAGATCCTGAAAAGCTTCCGTGGCCAGATAATACCGGGCCATGATCTCGTCGGCCACCACCGCCGACAGCCGTCCGACCTTCAAATCGTTAAAGGCGTCCACGTTTTGGGGGTATTCGCTGATTTGGGAAACCATCTCCGCCATCTCATCCGCGTTGACGGCGTCCAAAGCCGAAGATCCTTTTTGCACGCCGATCTCCTTGCCTTCCAGATCCGCCCTGCCGCTGATCTCGCCGCCCGCGGCGACTATAATGACCTGGTTATTGGCGATGTAAGGCTTTGACATCTCCATGCTCTCCTGCCGGGCGGCGGTGATGGTCAAACCGTTCCAGATGCAGTCGATGTTGCCGCTGCTCAGTTCCACTTCCTTGGAGTCCCAGTCAATGGGCTGCAGCACCAGTTCCATGCCCAGACGGGCGGCTGCTTCTTTGGCCAGATCCACGTCAAAACCGACGATCTCGCCGTTTTCATCCCGGAAGCCCATAGGCGCGAAGCTGTCGTCCAGACCCATGACCAGCCGGCCGCCTTCCGTTACGCCTACTCCCTCTGTTCCTTCTTCTGTCCCCGCAGTTCCTTCTTCGCCCTGTTCCTCGCCGGGTTGTTCAGCGGGAGGGTTTTGCGGCGGCTGGGTCCCGGAGCCGCATCCGGCCAGCCCGATGAGCGCCAGACACAAGAGACATAGCAGTATACCGACAGTTACCCTTTTTTTCATGTTATCCTCCTCGTTTTTTGGTCAAACTATGAATGTGTAATGCCCGAAGGCACGGTCATTTTAGCATGATCTGCAAGCAAAGTCAAATTTCAGGAAACCGGCGCTCCCTTTTCACCGTACAGCGCGATGATCAGCGCCAGCATTCCGGACAAGCCGGGGTAACGGGTGCTTTTGAGGACGAGAGGTTTCCGATCCGTAAACAGGACCCGGCACTCCCAAAGCACCCAGTGGGTATCCTGAGATTTCTTCTTCATCTCCAGCACGGGTAGATCATCGCCTCTATCGTGCTTTCGCATCACTCTTGACCTCATATGAATATCCACATCGCGATAATTAAAGGTTTTTTTACCAAAAATAGATGAAATTTCAAAACCGGTGCGCCGCAATTTGATCCGGCAAGTCGCGACGCTTATCAGCCACAGGCCGTAGACGACCGCGCAGGCCAGGAACACCGTAAACCCCAGAACAGCTTGGGGCGTGCGTCCGCCAAAACTATCCATCACATCTGCCTGAGGCACTCTCCCGCCAAAGGGATCCGCCACATCCACGCCTTTATAGCTGACATAAATGGAGTACAGAATATACAGCGCAAAGCCCGCCACCACCAGCCCCAACACCGCGTAGCCCAGCCGTCCCCCGATCACGCTCTGCACCGCGCCCAGCGGGTGGCCGGATTGCTGGTTCACGCCGGGCGCCTCATAGACGCCGCTGTGCGAAGGTTCGCGCGGCAATCTGCTCCCGTCGTCCGTCATCTTTGTTTTGGCATAACTACGCGGTAGAGGTCAGCGGCGCGGAAGTGCCTACTATAACGGATAACGGTACGTTTGAAGTGGAGTGAACAACTTGAGTTAATCTCCATGAGACGCAAGAGACCCGCCCTGGTTAACGGG